>JAHXHU010000408.1 GCA_025656375.1 Candidatus Thiodiazotropha sp. (ex Ustalcina ferruginea)
CGGGACTTCTTCATTGTAGATTCTCCTTTTCGTAATCATAATTGGAAAATTCTACTTTTGAACCCCGTTATTTTTTGGGGGGATTACCGTCTGGCCGCCGGTGTTGGAATAGGTCTCGGTATCGAGCAACAGGATGTTGACGTTGCGTCCGCTGGAAAGCACATGATCGACACCGCCATAGCCGATGTCGTAGGCCCAGCCATCGCCGCCGACCAACCAGACACTCTTCTTGGCCAGGTTGTCGGCAACTGCCAGTAGACTTCTGGCTTGGGGTGTACCGATCTGACCCAATTTCTCCATCAGGGTTTCGATTCGCTCACGCTGCTCAAAGATGGCAGCCTCGCTGTGCTGATCGGCGCTGAGCAGTGCCTCTGTGAATTCATCACCCAGCTGATCAGCCATCGCGGCAACCAGCTCTTTGGCATGCTCTCTCTGTTTGTCGATGGCGATTCGCATACCCAGGCCAAACTCGGCATTGTCCTCGAACAGGGAGTTGGACCAGGCTGGGCCTCGCCCTGCGGGATTGGCGGTGTAGGGGGTGGTGGGTAGGTTGCCACCATAGATCGATGAGCAGCCGGTGGCGTTGGCGATCAGCATCCGATCACCGAACAGTTGGGTGGCCAGTTTGATGTAAGGGGTCTCGCCACAACCGACGCAGGCACCGGAGAACTCGAACAGGGGCTGCATGATCATCGCTCCTTTGAGGGTGGTCTCCTTCAGACGGCTGCGATCATATTCCGGTAGGCCGAGAAAGAAGTCCCAATTGGTACGTTCCTGCTCGTGATAGGCCTGATCCTCCACCATATTCAGGGCCTTACGCTGTGGATTCTTCTTGTCCCGGATGGGACAGATCTCGACACAGAGGCCGCAGCCGGTGCAGTCATCGGGGGCTACCTGATAGCTGATGTGGCTCCCGGGTTCGAAATCCTTTCCGCCTTTGACCTGGGTGTGCAGGAAGCTCTCCGGTGCGTTCTCGGTGATGGCTTCGGGGAAGACCTTGGAGCGGATGGCAGCATGGGGGCAGACCAATGGGCACTTGCCGCAGTGGGTACAAAGGTCTATCTCCCATTTCGGCAGCTGCAGGGCGATATTGCGTTTTTCATAGGCGGTGGTGCCCAGGGGCAGGTGCCGTCAGCCGGCATCAGACTGACCGGAATGTAGTCCCCTTTTCCCGCGATGATGAGAGAGGTGACCTGCTGTACAAAGGCAGGGACGCTGGCTGGTACGACGGGGTTGTGCGGAGCTTGCTGAGTGACTGTCCGGGAGAGAGGAACCTGATGCAGACCGGCCAATGTGGCATCGATGGCGGCGTAGTTGCGATCCAGCAGGCGGGCACCTTTTCTGCCGTAGCTCTTTTTCACCGCCTCTTTGATCAAAGCGATGGCTCTGCTCTGATCGAGAAGACCGGATATGGCAAAGAAGCAGGTCTGCATGATGGTGTTGATGCGCCGGCCCATGCCGGTATCCGCCGCTATTTTATAAGCGTCGATGATATAAAAACTGAGTGCCTTCGCGATCATCTGCTGTTGCATCTCTCCCAGCAGGCTGTCCCATACCTGTTCCGGCTCGACACTGGTATTGAGCAGAAATACACCGCCGGGCTTTGCCTTGTCGATCATCTGATAACGGTCGAGAAAGATGGGTTGGTGACAGGCAACGAAGCTCGCTTCATCGGCGTCTATCAAGTAGGTACTGTTGATTGGATCGGGGCCGAATCGCAGGTGAGAGACTGTGACAGCACCGGACTTTTTTGAGTCATATTGAAAATAGCCCTGGGCATGGTTTTCAGTCTCCTCGCCGATAATCTTGATGGAGTTCTTATTGGCCGAAACCGTGCCGTCTGCGCCCAGGCCGTAGAAGATACAGGCAGTAACCCCCCGGCTGGCAGCGGGTCGAAAGCGGCTGTCCCAAGACAGACTGGTCTTGCTGAGATCGTCGATAATGCCGACAGTGAAGGGGTTTCTGGGTTTCTCCTTACTCAACTCACCGAAGATACCTTTAACCATCGCCGGGGTGAACTCCTTGGATGAGAGTCCGTAGCGACCGCCGGTGATACGGGGTAGCCGGTTGCGTCGTCCGTCACTGTAGGCCTGAGCGAAGGCCCCCAGGACATCCTTATAGAGCGGTTCCCCGTCAGCTCCTGGCTCCTTGGTGCGATCGAGTACGGCGATCTTCTGCACGGAATCGGGTATAGCGTTCAGCAGCCGATCGGCAGAGAAGGGGCGGAACAGACGTACCTTGAGCATGCCGAGCTTTTCGCCTTCCGCGACCAGGTGTTCCACCGTCTCCTGTGCTGCACCTATACCTGAGCCCATCAGTGCGATCAGGCACTCCGGCTGCTCCGTACCGATATATTCGAACAAGCTGTAGTGTCGGCCGGTGAGTCGGGCAAACCGATCCATCGATGCCTGTAATATATCCGGCGCTTCGGCATAGAAGGGATTGACCGTTTCGCGTCCCTAAAAATAGACATCCGGATTCTGCGAGGTGCCACGGATCACTGGATGATCCGGTGATAGCGCCCGCTCACGGTGGGCGGTCACCAGTTCTTCGTCGATCATCGCCTTAATCGTGTCATGTTCGGGCAGGGCGATCTTGTTCACTTCATGGGAGGTGCGAAACCCATCAAAGAAGTGAAGATAAGGAATGCGGCTCTCGAGGGTGGCCGCTTGCGCGATCAGGGCAAAGTCTGCCACCTCCTGGACACTGGCGGAGCAGAGCATGGCATAGCCGGTGGCACGACAGGCCATCACATCACTGTGGTCACCGAAAATGGAGAGGGCCTGAGCTGCCAGGGAACGTGCGGAGACATGCAGTACCGTCGGTGTCAGCTCACCGGCGATCTTGTACATGTTGGGGATCATCAGTAACAGGCCCTGGGAGGCGGTAAACGAGGTTGAGAGTGAACCGGCCTGCAAGGTGCCATGCACCGTTCCTGCTGCACCTGCTTCACTCTGCATCTCGATCACATCCGGTACTGTACCCCAGATGTTCTTTATTCCCTTGGCAGACCACTCATCGGACCACTCTCCCATCGGTGAGGCGGGGGTGATGGGGTAGATGGCGATCACCTCATTGGTAGGGTGGGCGATATGGGCAGGCTTCATTGCCGTCGATAGTGACCATTTTATCGGACATATCCTCTGTTCCTGATTCGTTTGTTACTACCTGAATATGTTGACCCAGGTGTTTGTGAAAGTACGGTTTTTACCGGTTTAGCACTCATCCTGACTATATGATCACCTGGAAATGTGGCATCTTGCCCGCTGTCTACACGTCTGCAAGGCGTTTTCAGGCAGGCATTCACTATCAATATTGTCACAACAGTTAGTCGCTATTGATCGGGTGATTGAGTGATGAATCGATTGTTATTTTAGTGTGAGTTTCCATGCTATCAGTAAGACAAAAAAATCGCATTTCATTGTCTAGACTTATACGTGGGTGGAAATGATTTCCACCCCATCCATGCCGTAGCTTTGGATTTTACTCTACGCTCAATCAGGATGATGACCAAACCCCGCAGTGGAGAAGCCGTGAACCCACAAGTCACTGATGTTGAGCGTCGACCGGGATTTCTTGTGCGTGATCGATTGCAGGAACTGTTCGATCTCATATTACAAAGCGGTTACAGCATTTTAGGCCCGGTGGTCAGGGATGGTGCCATTCAGTTTTCGGAAATAACCGCTGTGGAGAGGCTTCCCCACGGGGTTGGTAATCAGCAGCAGCCAGGCCGTTATCGTCTACAGACGGGTGCTGGATCAAGTGTGTTTGCATGGAATCACGGGCCACAGGGTCTCAAGCCTCTCTGTTTTGCACCGAAAGAACACCTCTGGTCCGAACAGCATCAAGGATTGGGTTTTCAGTTAGCGTTGCCACAACAGAAACCGACGGCTGTGATAGGTGTCAGGGCCTGTGATCTGGCTGCCCTGGCCATTCAGGATAGACACTTTATAGAGGGTGAAGCAGATGATCCGCACTACCGGAAACGGCGCGAACAGCTGTTGCTGATTGGGGTGGATTGTAGCCACTCGGCGGAGACCTGCTTCTGCGTCTCCACAGGTGACGGTCCAGCATTGGACAAGGGATACGACATAGGCCTGAGTGAATTGAATGAGGGGTTTCTGATCTGGTCCGGGAGTACAAAAGGCAAGCAGATTGTTCACAAATTGTCACTGCAACCAGCCGAAGACAGGCAATTGGAGCAGATGCTTCAGATGACCACACAGGCCGCCGAAGCACAACAGCGTCGGCTGCCAGAGGCAGATCTGTTGATGGGGCTTTATAAGCGGCTATAGCATGGCCATTGGTGGGAAGTGGCTGAGCGATGCCTCTCCTGCGGCAACTGTACAGTGGTCTGCCCAACCTGTTTCTGTTATGACACGCAGCACGCCCTGGCATTGGATGGCAAGCGTGCACAAAGGGTGCGCCAGTGGAGCTCCTGTTTCAGTGCCGGTCATAGCAGCATGGCCGGTTTTCAGGTGCGCACAAACCCCATGCAACGCTATCGACAGTGGTTGACTCATAAACTGGCGGGGTGGCAGGAGCAGCAGGGACGCATCGGTTGTACCGGTTGCGGTCGTTGTATCGCCTGGTGCCCGGTTGGTATAGATTTGACCGAGGAAGCTGAAGCGATTCTATGGGAGGGTAGTCTCGATGTCTGATCTGTTCCTGCCGCGGGTTGCGGTGATTGACCAACGGACGCAGGAGTCATCGAATATTTTTACGCTTCGTATGCAGTTTGAAGATAGCGATGCCCAGGAGACTTTTAGCTTCTCACCCGGCCAGTTTAATATGGTTACGCTATTTGGTGTCGGTGAGATTGCTATCTCCATTGTCAATGATCCGCTGGATAGCCATTTTTTCGATCATACCATCCGCATCGTGGGTCGGGTATCTGAAGGGCTGTCGAAACTTAAGCTGGGTGATCATGTGGGTATTCGTGGCCCATTTGGACGGGGATGGCCGATGCAAGAGGCACAGGGTCGGGATGTATTGTTGGTTACTGGTGGATTGGGTTGTGCCCCGTTGGTTTCGGTGATTCGTTATTTAATGAATCGAAGGGATCAATTTGGACACATCAATATCCTGCAGGGTGTTAAGCATGCCAACGACCTGATCTGGCGTGAACAGTATGAAAAATGGATACAGGAAAAGGATGTCAAAGTACTGCTTGCGGCAGATGTGGCGACCCAGGGATGGCAAGGTCAACAAGGTATGGTGACCGAGTTGATCGACCAACTCAGCCTGCGAATCGGCCGAATCATCGCCCTGTTGTGCGGGCCGGAATTGATGATGATGGCGGCCATTGCCAATCTGCGGTCACTCGGACTGCCTGACAACCAGATTTGGTTCAGTATGGAGCGCAATATGCAGTGTGGCATGGGTCAATGCGGGCACTGTCAGATAGGGCCGAAGCTGGTTTGCAGGGACGGTCCGGTCTTCTGCTACTCGGAACTGGCTGACTTTTTGGGGTCAAAGGGGTTCTGACATGCTGAGTTTTGAGTGAATCCATGCGTCAGGCTGTGGTGTAAGTTTGAAATGACTGGGACTAAATAATGAGCAGACAAAAACCTAAATTGGCTGTACATAAATTCAGTTCATGTGATGGCTGTCAACTTGCATTACTGAACCTGGGCGATGCCCTTCTGCAACTGTCTGAGTTGTTTGAGATTGTTCATTTTGCCGAGGCAGGTCCAAATACACCTCACAGTCAGGTGGCTATTGCTCTGGTGGAAGGGAGTATCTCGACACCCGAGGATGTGCATCGTATTCAGCGGGTGAGAGAAAACAGTCAATTTCTGGTTGCGATGGGCACCTGTGCTACTTCGGGGGGGATTCAGGCATTAGTCAACTTTAATGATCGTGATACATGGATGGCTGCGGTCTACCCCGATCCCAAACAGATTGATGTGTTACAGACATCAAACAGGATTTCTGAATACGTCAAGGTCGATTTACAACTGCAGGGTTGCCCGGTGAATTCTGCTCAGGTGACGGCTGCATTAAGCGATTTGTTATCGGGTGTGCAACCCCTCGAGGAGGTCCAGCCGGTTTGTATGACGTGTAAACGCAAAGGCGTGGTCTGTGTCATGGTGAGTAAGGATGAGCCCTGTATGGGACCGGTAACGCTATCGGGTTGTGGTGCCCTTTGTCCTACCAATGGGAGAGGATGCTATGGATGCTACGGTCCATCTGAAATAGTCAACGATGCCTCCCTGGCTGATCATTTTAAAGCTGTGGGAATAGACCGGGCGGCTATGGTGAGGCGCTTTCATTTTATTGCCAACAGCGCGGACGCCTTCAAGGCGGCAGGGGAACGACTGAAGGGCGACCCAGATGGCCGATAGTCGTGAAATACATATCAGGGTACCGGTTCTCACCCGGGTGGAGGGGGAAGGGGCCCTGGAATTGGACTTGGTCGATGGGGCTATTGAGCGTATCAATTTACGTATCTTTGAACCCCCCAGGCTGTTTGAAAAATTTATCGAGGGCTACGAACGCAATCAAGTGATCGATATGGTTGCAAGGATCTGCGGTATCTGTCCGGTGGCTTATCAGATGAGCGCTGTTCAGGCCTTTGAGCGGTTAGCAGGATTCACTCCCTCAAGCTGGGTGAAAAAGATGCGACGAGTCATGTATTGTGGCGAGTGGCTACAAAGCCATGCGTTGCATGTACATCTTCTGGCGGCACCTGATTTTCTTGGCTTTGATTCTGTCATCGCGATGGCGGCTGATTATCCTGAAACGGTGCGCCGTGGTCTTAAGCTTCAGACCCTTGGTAATGATCTGATTACCCTGTTTGGTGGTCGCTCAGTGCATCCAATAGGTGTCTGTGTCGGTGGCTTTTATCGGGCACCGACTGTTGAAGCGGTGGATACCATACTCGAGCGTTTACATGCAGTCTTGCGGGAGGCTGAAGAGCTGGTCATGTGGACTTCAGGATTGACATTTCCCGATGATGAACAGTCATTCATCAGCGTCGCCATGAGTGATCCAAAGGAGTATGCCATTGGTCAGGGGAATCTTATTTCCGGGCAAGGTCTTGAAACCGATATCTGCTATTTTGAAAGCCATTTCAAAGAGCGTCAGTCGCCACACTCCACAGCCCTCCATTCCGAGCTGGAAGGGAGGCCCTACCTCACCGGCCCCCTGGCACGCCTGAACCTCAATTTTCACCAACTGCCAAGAGCGGTACGTGCAGTGATGGATGGCTGTGGTATCAGCTTTCCCAGTCACAATATGTTCCACAGTATCGTGGCGCGGGCGATAGAGATTTATTTTGCCCTGTTCGAGTCTATTCGGTTGCTTGAAGATTACCGTGTTCCTGAGCAGTCCCGGGAAGAGGTCGGCCAGACGGAAGGCAATGCCTTTGGTTGTACCGAGGCACCACGCGGTACCCTATGGCACCGTTACGATGTGGATGACAGTGGGATTGTTCGCTCTGCGCGTATAGTCCCGCCTACCAGTCAGAATCAGGGTCGTATCGAAGAGAATATTCGTCTTTCGCTGGAGCGTATGGGGTTGGATAGAGAGCATGATCAGATACGTCAACGGGCCGAGCAGGTGATTCGAAATTACGATCCCTGCATTTCCTGTGCAACCCACTTTCTAAAACTCAAGATCAATCGTCGATGAACCGCATCCTAGGGATTGGCTCGCCTTTTGGTGCAGATCAATTGGGTTGGATCGCTATCGATAGGCTATTAACCTGTCATTTGCCCGATTGTGAACTGATCAAACTCGACCGTCCTGGCAGTTCACTATTGGACTATTTTCGTGGGGTGAAATGCGTCGTCTTGATTGATGCAGTGGGTCAAAACACGCTGCCTGGTTGTGTCGGGCTGGTTCAAATTGAACAGTTGGATCAGATGAGGTGCCTTACATCCAGCCATGGGTTTGGCGTTGCCGAGGCGGTGACGCTGGCCAGCCAACTGGGCGAACTTCCACCCCAGCTCTATCTGATCGGTATCCAGACGGGGGCGGATATCTCGCAGGTTCCAGCATTTGATGCCCCTGCACTTGAGAGCCTGATTCGTGAGCTACTTTAGTATCTGCACGGAAATGCACACCAGATTTTCAGTTGTTTGCCGATAAGATTCTCGGAGGATATTTCGGGAAATGGTCATGCAGCCAAAAAAAATCGGACGGTTTCAGGTAGGCAAACAGCTGGGAGCCGGTAATCAAGGCACCGTCTATCTCTGCCATGACAGTCAGCTGGAACGAAAAGTCGCCATCAAGCTGCTTGATAAGTCGTTGCAGGCGGCCTCATTCGGGGATGAAGCCCGCGCCATGAGCAAACTGCAACATCCTAATATTGTCTCCATCTATGAAGCGGGTAAGCACCAGGAGATACCCTATCTGGTCTTTGAGTATGCGGAAGGACAACTACTCTCCGACCTGATCAGTGGTGAGCCTTTTGAACTGCCTAAAGCCCTGCAGATCTTTCATGGCCTGCTGGAAGGTGTGGGACAGGCACACAAGGCGGGCATTGTTCACCGGGATCTGAAACCTGCAAATATCATTATCAATAGCGATCAGGTACCAAAGATCATGGACTTTGGTATTGCCCGAATGCTCTCTGAAGCCAAGGGTCCCGATCAGCAACTGATCGGCACACCGCGGTATTTAGCGCCAGAGTATATTCAGAAGGGTGAAGTGGGGCCCCAGGCTGACGTCTTTGCGTTAGGGCTGATCCTGGATGAAATGCTGACCGGCATGCCGGTCTTCAGTGGACATAAGCAACAGATTGTCATCGAGGCCATTCTTAAACTCGATCCTAAACCCCCATCGCAGTTTAATCCCTCGGTGGATGAAAAACTCGATCGATTTATTCTTAAATCCCTGGAGAAGGATCCTGCGTTACGCTACAGCGACGCAGTTGAGATGTTACAGGCATTCAACGAAATGCGTAATCCGGCCAGCGAGAAAGTGAGCATCGATGATGATGCAAGCGGTACGATTGAATTCCTGCTACGCCGTATGAAGCGAAAGAGTGACTTTCCTGCGCTGTCGCAGTCAGTGCGCAGTATCAATGCAATGACCGATGCCAGCGATAAAAATGTCAATCAGATGGCAGGCGTTATTG
>JAHXHU010000422.1 GCA_025656375.1 Candidatus Thiodiazotropha sp. (ex Ustalcina ferruginea)
AGCAACTGCTGAATTCATTTTTTCCTTCCTTTGCCATAAACCGGAACACTGGGAATTATAAATGAATATTTTATTCAGGACACTACACTAGCATGCGGAAGCTGGCCCATTCAAAGGTACCGAGTACCACGATGAACATCACACCTACCAGTGCAGCTACCGGTATCATCTCAATCAGACTGGAGCCAAACAGAATAAAGGCCAACAGAAACAGTGAGGCTGAAATCCCCGACAGACGACCGCGACCCCCTGAATTGATGTTGATCAGGCTTTGGCCAATCATGGCGCAGCCTCCCATACCGCCAAACAGGCCGTTGACCGTATTACCCACGCCCTGACCGATACACTCTTTATTTCCCCGCCCACGTGACTCAGTCAGTTCATCTATCAGGCTCATGGTCAGCAGTGATTCGATCAGGCCGACACCTGCAAGGATAATAGCGTAGGGCAGGATCATGTGTAGCGTATCCAGCGTCAGGGGAACCATTGGAATGTGGAAGGCCGGTAATCCACCTGCAATAGTGGCTGCAGGGTCTCCCGACAGGTCACGAAGCACGTCTTGAACAGAGCGTGTATCCAAATCAAGGAAGATGACAGCCAGGGTTACACTGACAATCGCAACCAGGGAAGCGGGCACTGCGGAGGTGAGTTTTGGAAAAACATGGATGATTGCCATGGTGAGGGCGACGAGTCCCAACATAATCCAAAGCGGGGCATCAGCAAGCCATTCCATAGTGCCGTTATCAGCGGGTACCTGAAACTGTTTTAACTGGGCGATGAAGATAACGATAGCCAACCCGTTGACGAATCCCAACATTACAGGATGGGGAACCAGTCGGATAAATTTACCCAAACGTAACAAGCCGGCGCTTATCTGGATCACGCCTGCCAGCAGCACTGCCGCGAACAGGTACTCGATGCCATGTTCGGCAACCAGAGCCACCATGACCACAGCCATTGCGCCGGTTGCTCCGGATATCATGCCGGGTCTGCCACCTATGACAGCGGTGATTATCCCCATCATAAAGGCGGCATAGAGACCGACCAAAGGCACCACGCCGGCAACGAAGGCAAAGGCAACAGCCTCAGGCACTAACGCCAAAGCAACTGTCAGACCCGAGAGAACATCGTTTTTTACGCACTGTTTCCCAGGGCAGGTCAGTTGGAACATGGATTACCTCGCGTTGCTGATACAAAAAACCGCGCAGCATATCAGAAAACAATAATATTATTAAATAAAATGCTTGATATTTTTCTACGGTCCGATTAAATGAATTTTAGAGATCAAGACAAAAATGGTTGGATCGACCAAGGAGAACTATCGATGCGTTGTCATGAAGTGGATTACGAGATTCTCGGTTCAGAGATGCAGTTGGTCGAAGTTGAACTCGATCCGAGTGAGACCGTAATTGCCGAGGCTGGCGCGATGACCTATATGGAGGAGGGCATCGATTTTGAAACCAAGATGGGCGATGGTTCCAATGCCGATGAGGGATTGATGGGTAAGCTGTTCTCTGCCGGAAAGCGCGTGTTTACCGGAGAGTCTATCTTCACCACTCACTTTACCAATCGGGGCGTCGGTAAGCGCAGGGTCTCTTTCTCAGCACCCTATCCCGGCAATATTGTTGCTTTGGATATGGCCAAGCTGGGTGAAAAAGTCACCTGCCAAAAAGATGCCTTTCTGTGCGCAGCCTTGGGCACCAAGGTCGATATCGCGTTCAACCGACGAATCGGCACCGGTCTGTTCGGTGGTGAAGGTTTCATTCTGCAAAGACTTGAAGGGGATGGTATGGCCTTTATTCAGGCTGGTGGAACGATCGTTAAAAAGGAGCTTTCAGGTGAAACACTGCGGGTCGATACTGGCTGTCTGGTGGGGTTTACGGATGGCATAGCATACGATATTCAACGTGCAGGTAACCTGAAGTCGATGGTGTTTGGCGGAGAGGGCATGTTTCTCGCGACGCTCAGTGGGCATGGCACTATCTGGTTGCAAAGTCTCCCCTTCTCACGCATGGCAGATCGGATTCTGGGAAGTGCCCCTTCAGCCGGTGGCAGTGATAAAGGAGAGGGTTCCGTGCTTGGTGGTATCGGCAGACTGTTGGATGGGGACTAGGGTAATTTGAATTATAAATTTTGAATTGAAGAGGGAGCTGATCTATCAGACAACCTTATGGTGTGGCAGGCCGCACCATTGAAAATGATAAATGTGCGAGCAGAGCGAACAACACAATTCAAAATTATCTGGCCTTGGCCAGTTTCAGAACTCAACGCCCTGTTCAGCCTGGATACCTTGCTCAAAGGCGTGTTTGATCTTTCTCATCTCCGTCACGGTGTCTGCGATGTCCATCAGTTCAGCGGGGGCGCCCTGGCCGGTGAGGATCAGGTGCATCCAGGCTGGTTTCTCCTGCTGAATGAAGTCGGCGATCTCCTGTCCGCTGATCCAGCCATATTTGCAGCAGTAGTTGATCTCATCCAAAATCACCAGGTCGTACTGATGTGAACGGATTTTTTGTTGGCAAAATGTCCAGATCTCACGGCTTGTCTGAATGTCCTGCTCAGGATTGTGGGTATCCCAGGTAAAGCCGTCTCCCAATGCATGCCATTCAATCGTATCGAATTGGGATGCAGCCTGCTGTTCTCCTGTTTTCCATTTGCCCTTTATGAATTGAATGACCAGCACCTGCATCTTCCAGCCTGCCGCCCTGAAAGCAGTACCGAATGCGCAGGAGGATTTACCCTTTCCCTCACCTGTCAGCACCAGGGTTATGCCGTTACGTTTTTCTCGCGGTTTCATACTTTAATCTCGGTGTTTATTCGTTGATCCGTTCGTGTCTATCCATAGACAAACCTCTATTTATAGCCGGGTCATCCTTTTGTCAGAAAGAATCAAGTTAATTCTAAGGCTTACATGATCTTGGTGTGCATCTATCGCAGAGAGATGGACAATCGAAGTCTACCGCTCTCATCTTGAGAAAGGCATATTCAACTGAAATACCCATTCGATATTGAAAGTGCTAGCCTCTACTCAAGAATAAGACGCTTGATCACACACTTACAAACTGGAGGATGCTATAAATCAAATACGAAATACCCTGATGGCTGTAACGGCTACAGTTATGCTGGCGATGACCATTGGCTCGGTACAGGCAGCAGATGCCAAATGGTACAGAATCTATGACGAAGTACGCTCGTAATGGATCTCACCATGCTGCTTATCTCCGGTGCAGTTGCAGGTATCCTGGCAGGGTTGCTGGGGATCGGCGGTGGTATTGTTATCGTACCGATCGTAACATTGTTGTTCGAGTCCCATCAGATCCCCCAGGAGATGGCGATCAAGATGGCGTTAGGGACCTCACTCGCAACAATCATTGTAACCGCAATTTCCAGCATCTATACCCATCATCGTAAAGGGGCGGTTGTTTGGCACCTGTTTCGGATCATGGTGCCGGGTGTGCTGATCGGCTCACTGCTCGGTGCCTGGCTTGCGGACCTGCTGCCCGGCGATCTGCTGTATACAGCCTTTATCCTTTTTCTATTTGCAGTTTCGGTACAGATGGCGTTGAGCCGTGTCTCCGCGCACCATGATCTGCCCGGCAGGTTCGGACTCTCCTCGGTTGCAACGGTTGTCGGTGTTGTGTCAGCCCTGATGGGCATTGGCGGCGGTTCCTTGAATGTGCCCTTTCTCAGCTTCTGTGGTGTACCGATCAAGCGGGCGATCGCCACAGCGGCAGCGATCGGATTACCGATCTCAGTCAGTGCAACCTTTGGTTATATTGTGGGTGGCCTGAATGAATCCGGCCTTCCATCGGGCAGTCTCGGCTATGTAAATCTTCCTGTGTTCGGTGGCGTGGTCGTGGCCAGTCTGCTGTTCGCCCCTCTGGGTGCAACGCTTGCCCACAAACTACCTGATCAGTTACTACGGCGTCTGTTCGCGGTCTTTCTTTTCGCAATGGCCTGTCGCATGTGCATCAACATATTCTGAAGGAATCGACAACAATGAGAAACGCGAGTCTCTATGGCCTGTTCTGTGAGTGTATTCCCAACAATCCCGCGACTCTGTTCCTTGAGAATATTGATGGTCAACAACGCTATTACAGTGAGATGACAATACACACTGATCAGATGCCCAGCCTGTTACAAACACCAGGTGTTAAGAAGAGGGTGCGTGTCATGATGCAGGTCGGCAAATCGATTGAGGCAGTATCCCCCTTAGAGATCTATTCAAGTGAGTGAGAGCAAGGCCGCTACCCTGCAGGCAAAGATCAACCAGACAATCCCATTGAGCAGGGCAATGGGTTATCAAATCCTGGAACTCGATAGCAGACACATCGTCGTTGAGGCACCCTTGAAACCTAATGTGAATATCCACGGCAGTGGATTCGCCGGCAGTATCTACTCCCTGGGTGCACTGATTGCCTGGGCGCTGGGTTCCTATATTGTCGATCAGGCCGGCCTGGATGCTGAACTGGTCATCACCGAGGCATCAATCCGTTATCGGACTCCAATTCGAGAATCGATTCATTGTTTTTGCAGGGTAAGTGAGGATGATAGACAGCACTTTGTTGCAAAGTTGCATGACCAGGGAAAGGCGCGCTTTGCGGTTGAAGTGAAGATTGGAAAGCGTGCTGTGCTGATGCAAGCCACCCTTCACGCAACTCGAATCAAAATAGAATAACTTATCTGAGTGGTCTCCAAACTAGGGTTTATTAACGCTGCTTATTGGACAGATTCCCCAAATTGGATGGTGATTGTTCTCTGTTGCCCCAACAGCATATCCCTGTAAGTTTCTTGCCACTCTGCAAGGGGATTTTAAACGCTAATCAATTAGCCGGTACTTGGGATCAGACATGCTCTTTATGCTGCTATTGTAAATAGCAATAAGAATCGTTATCATTAACGTATACTACGATTTCAGCTGTTTTCTTATAGAACTTATCGGAGACTATTTATGCCATTCCACTTTAAATTCATATGGCTGCCTTTGCTGCTCTGCCTGTTAGGATCCACCTTTGCGATGGCGACAGGCGAGGTTAATCTCTACTCCGCACGCAAAGAAAAACTGATCAAACCGTTACTCGACAGATTTACCGAGCAGACCGGCATTCAAGTCAATCTTGTCACTGGCAAAGCAGATGCGCTGTTGCAACGGTTACAGAGCGAGGGTCGTAACTCACCGGCAGATTTACTGATTACCACGGATGCGGGTCGACTGCATCGCGCCAAGGAGGCAGGCGTCACCCAACCCGTTCACTCAGAAATACTGACATCAACCGTACCGAGCAGTTTTCGTGACCCGGAAGGACATTGGTTCGGTCTCTCATTACGAGCCCGTCCCATTCTCTATGTCAAAGGGAAAGTGGATCCAGCGCAACTCTCTTCCTACGAAGCGCTGACCGATCCTAAGTGGAAAGGGAAAATCTGTATCCGCTCATCGGGGAATATCTACAATCAATCCCTGATGGCGTCGATGATGGCCGCCAATGGGGCAACGGCAACTGAGCAGTGGGCCAAGGTATTCGTCAAACAGTTTGCTCGTCCACCAAAGGGGGGTGACCGGGATCAAATCAAAGCGGCTGCCGCGGGTATATGTGATATCGCGATTGCCAATACCTATTATCTGGCTGGCATGCTGACTTCGAATGATTCTGCACAGCGTTATGCGGCTGAGCAGTTAGCCGTCTTCTGGCCGAATCAACAGGGGCGTGGAGCACATGTGAATATCAGTGGTGCCGCTCTGACCAAAGCGGCGAGACATAAGGAGAATGCGATCATGTTACTTGAGTTTCTGGTCAATGAATCATCTCAGGCCTGGTATGCAGAAGCGAATGGAGAGTACCCGGTTAGAAGTGATGTGCAACCAGGCGATCTCCTCAAGGCATGGGGTGAGTTCAAGGTGGATAGGCTCAATTTGGGGCAGCTGGGTGAACTCAATCCTGGGGCGGTGCGGTTGATGGATCGAGCGGGGTGGAAATAATCAGTTTTGAGTTTTGAGTTTTGAGTTGAGGAGCTTGGTTTGCTTGTGGGTTGATTCTGATCGTAAGTTGTAGACATCATGTATGGACTCCACCATTGATTCAAAATTGATCTATTCGTGCAATCAGCTTTGGGTGCCTACATTAAGGTAATCATGCAAACCGTCGAGAATGAATCAGCCTGGTCCCGCCCATCAATCAGGATGAATGCCTGGCGTATCGGCGTTCCATTGATAGCGCTGCTATTGTCAGTGCCTGTACTGGTTGTGCTCAGCTACCTTTTCGAGCCCGCTGGGGAGGTATGGCAGCATCTTGTTGACACTGTGCTGCAGGATTATGTCATCAACTCACTGTTATTGATGGTCGGTGTTGCGATGGGTGTATTGCTTGTCGGCGTCAGTACGGCCTGGTTGACCAGTATGTGTCAATTCCCCGGGAGATCGTTGTTCGAATGGGCACTGCTGCTGCCAATGGCCATACCGGCTTATATCATTGCCTATACCTATACAGGTCTGTTCGATTTCGCAGGGCCCGTACAGACATTACTTCGAGATTGGACCGGTTGGGGGTACGGTGATTATTGGTTTCCTGAAATCCGTTCCATCGAGGGTGCGGCGTTGATGCTCTCGTTGGTTCTCTACCCTTATGTCTACTTGCTCTCCAGGGCAGCCTTTCTGGGGCAGTCAATTTGTGTACTGGATGTTAGCCGGTCCCTCGGGAACGGTCCATGGCGGACATTCTTTATGGTTGCGTTGCCGCTTGCCAGACCTGCAATCGTGGCAGGTCTCTCTCTGGCCCTTATGGAGACCTTGGCCGACTACGGCACAGTGCAATATTTTGGTGTCTCTACCTTTACCACGGGTATCTTTCGTACCTGGTATGGTCTGAATAATGCCGCAGCTGCTGCCCAGCTGTCGGCCATGCTGTTGTTGGCAGTCTTCGCTCTGATCATTCTCGAAAAGGGCTCTCGGAGACAGGCTCGATATCACCATACTACCCAGCGGCATCAGGCACTGACCCGATTTCAATTGAATCCCAGGCAGTCATTGATGGCCTTTCTGATCTGCTCAGGGGCACTTCTGTTCGGATTCATACTACCTGCCGGACAATTGCTTTGGTGGGCGCTGACCACGGCAGAAGAGAGTCTCGACAGTCGTTTCCTGAGTCTCATTAGCCACAGTCTGCTGTTGGCAGGTGCGGCTTCAATACTGGCTCTGCTGCTGGCGCTGTTTTTAAGTTATGGAAAACGACGGCGGGGTAGTTGGCCCGCCACAATTGCGGTAAGGGTGGCGGGGATGGGATATGCCATACCGGGTACCGTCATTGCTATCGGTGTAATGATACCCTTTGCTGCCTTTGACAATGCATTGGATGAGTGGATGAGACTGCAATTTGGCTGGTCAACCGGATTGCTGTTGAGTGGTACCCTGGTCGCGCTGATTTTTGCTTATCTGGTACGTTTTCTCGCTGTTTCTCTACAGACAGTAGAAGCGGGTTTGGGTAAGATTCGCCCGACTATGGATGAAGTGGCCAGGTCTATGGATACAGGTCCGGGGGAGATAGTACGTAGGGTACATATGCCGATGCTCAAGGGCAGTTTGATGACGGCTCTTTTGCTGGTATTCGTCGATATCTTGAAAGAGTTACCCGCGACATTGATATTGCGTCCCTTTAACTACAACACCCTCGCAGTGAGGGCCTACGAACTGGCCTCGGATGAACGGCTTGCTGATGCCTCCTACGCGGCATTGACGATCGTTGTTGTCGGAATTCTGCCGGTTATATTATTGAGTCGAACCATCACCCGGTCACGTCATGCGAAATCAACTTGAAGTTAAACATGTCAGTGTAAAATATGGCAGTCAAACAGTGGTTGATGATGTCAGTTTTGAACTGGAGAGTGGCGCCATCGGCTGTCTGCTGGGCCCCAGTGGCTGCGGTAAAACCAGTCTGCTTCGGGCCATCGCAGGTTTTGAACCTTTGGCTGAAGGGGAGATTCTGCTGCATGGCCGTAGCGTTTCTCGTCCGGCTCAGACTATGGCGCCTGAAAAAAGACGGGTTGGTATGGTCTTTCAGGACTTCGCCCTCTATCCGCATTTAACGGTTATGGGCAATGTTGCCTTTGGTCTTCGGGGGTCCAATCGCAAGCAGCAAAAGCAACGGGTTAAGGAGTTGCTTGAATTGGTCGGCCTAGCTGGATTAGAAGAAAAGTATCCACATCAACTCTCGGGTGGTCAGCAGCAACGGGTTGCACTGATTCGCGCAATGGCGGCGAGACCCGACATTCTTTTGCTTGATGAACCCTTTTCTGGTCTTGATGTGGAGTTACGCGAGCAGCTTGCTCGTGAAGTTCGTGCGATTCTGAAAAGAGAGGGTGTGACCGCTATCTTGGTTACCCATGATCAGTTGGAAGCCTTTGCTCTGGCTGATTCGATTGGTGTGCTGGGGGCAGGGCGATTGCGCCAGTGGGATTCTGGCTACACCATCTATCATCAGCCAAAAGATCGCTTTGTCGCGGAATTTATCGGTCAGGGTGCAATGATTCCAGGACGTGTTATAGGCGGCGGGAATATAGATTCTGCACTCGGGGTTATGGCTGGTAATTTCATTCAACAACCACATATGGGTGACAGTGTTGAATTACTGCTGCGTCCAGACGATGTCGTCCATGATGATGAGAGCGATTTTAAATTGGAGATCGTCGATAAGGTCTTTCAGGGCGCTGAATATCTCTATACCTTGTCGCTTGAAGAGGGTATTGAACTACTCTGCCTGGTACAGAGTCATCATGATCATGAGATTGGCGAAAAGATCGGTGTACGCCTGTATGTCGATCATGTGGTGGCATTTCCAGTCAGTCAATAAATACAGATGAACATCAGTAGGTCTGTGTTCATGTCCATACGAAATCAGTCCGTGTGGACTATGAGCAGGAATTGTCTATCGAACCCACCAATCGTTCAGATTTCAGATCTAGTTTGGATTTTTTGTGGGTCCATCAACCTGGCGTGATCTCTTCATCTTCCGTTTTATAGCTAGATTGACCGGCTTCCAAAGATGGTCACTATTGGAAG
>JAHXHU010000280.1 GCA_025656375.1 Candidatus Thiodiazotropha sp. (ex Ustalcina ferruginea)
GGCGCAAGGCACGGCGGGTCTACAGTCTCGCCTCACGGCTGCCGGGGACTAACCGCCTCGGCTTTCAGCCTTCCATGGCGCTCAGCGAAAGAACCAGGAGCCTGTCCAAGAATAGTGATTGTATGGATACCAGCCCACCTCTACTCACTCAGTTGATAACGCGCCCCGCAATAGGGACAGGTCGCGCTGCCTGTCTTCTCAATGGGTAGATAGACACGGGGATGCAGCCCTGCCGACGCCTCACCGGGTCGTGGACAGCTCAAGGGCAAGTCATTTCGCGTGACTTTTTGAGGTTCCTGTTTTGGATTGTTGGTCTCTGCCTGTGTCATCGTCGATTCTCCTGATCAGACATACGCCAGCCACTCGGGATGAGATGCCAGGCGTCCATGAACCAGATCAAAATAGCTTTTTTGCAATTTTTCGGTGATCGGGCCACGGCCGCCATTGCCGATAGGACGATTGTCCACTTCTCGAATGGGGGTGACCTCAGCAGCGGTGCCGGTAAAAAAGGCTTCATCTGCGATGTAAACCTCATCCCGGGTAATGCGTTTCTCTACCACTTTGTAACCCTGCTCTTCAGCAAGCTCGATAACGCTTTTACGGGTGATGCCATCCAGCGCCGATGTCAGATCCGGGGTGAAAATCACGCCGTCCCGCACAATAAAAATATTCTCACCGGAGCCCTCCATGACAAAACCCGCAGCATCCAACAGCAGGGCTTCGTCATAGCCGTCGTGCAATGCTTCCTGCAGCGCCATCATCGAGTTCATGTAGTTGCCATTGGCCTTCGCCCGGCACATGGTGCTGTTGACATGATGACGGGTGAAGGAGGAGACGCGGATACGGATTCCCTTCTCCATATTTTCCGCCCCCAGATAGGCACCCCACTCCCAGGCCGCCACCATACAGTGAACTTTGAGGTTGTCAGCCCTGAGCCCCATCCCCTCGGAGCCGTAGAAACACATGGGGCGGATGTAGGCAGAGTCAAGATGGTTCTCCCGTACCGCTGCCATCTGTGCCTTATTGAGGGTATCCCTATCATAGGGCATTGGCATATTCAGGATGTGTGCGGAGCGGGACAACCGGTCAGTATGCTCCTGCAGGCGAAAGATGGCCGTTCCCTTTTCTGCGTGGTAGGCCCGAACGCCCTCGAACACCCCCATACCGTAGTGCAGGGTATGCGTTAAGACATGGGTCTTTGCTTCGCGCCAGGGGACCATCTCGCCATCAAGCCAGATGACCCCGTCACGGTCTGCCATAGTCGACATCATTGGAACATCTCTCGTTCAGTTTTTTTGTTTTGCATCAGACAGGACCAGATGTCCTGCACCAGTGCCCGCTCTTCGGCAAGTTTCTCACACCCCACAAAGGCAGGCAGGTCCTGCAGTGCAGTGCGGTGGTAGGCCGCACGAAGCACTTTGTAGATCCCCATCATCCGCTCTGCCGCATAATCATTGAGCAGACCGAGCTTCGACAAGGTCTCCAGTAAGCGGATGTTATCTGTCCAGACCACAAGATCGGGATGGTCATGCGCCCATCGGAGGACCGTGTATTGAACCATAAATTCTATATCGACGATACCACCAACGCCCTGCTTGAGATCAAATCGATCCCGATTACTCTTATCCAGACTGGTGCGCATTTTTTCACGCATCTCCACCACTTCCGCTTGCAGTTTATCCGCATCACGCCGTTGACTGACGATCTCATGACGGATCGCTTTGAAACGCTTTTCTACCCGCTGATCACCCGCGACCACACGGGCCCGGATCAGGGCCTGGTGTTCCCAGGTCCAGGCACTATTATTTTGGTAGGTTTCAAAGGTATCGAGAGAGCTGACCATCATCCCGGAGTTGCCGTTTGGTCGCAGCCGCATATCGACCTCATAGAGGATGCCTGAGGGTGTACGGGTGGTCATGATATGGATGAAACGTTGTGCCATTCGAGCATAAAAAACATCCACAGAGACCGGTTTACCGCCATCGGTAAAGGCATTCCTGTCTGGACAACCGTGTAGGAAAACCATATCGAGATCAGACCCGAAACCCAGTTCTATGCCACCAAGCTTGCCATAGCCGACAACGGCAAAACCGGTCTCTTCATTGATCAATCCCGGGGGACGACCATGGCGACGAACCATCTCCCGATAGGTAAGTTGGATCACCTGTTCGATAACACTTTCTGCGATCCAGGTGAGGTAGTCACTGACCACCATCAGGGGTATCTGATCAGCGATGTCCGCAGCCGCCACCCGTAACCTGTTGCTCTGGGCAAACTGGCGCAGCCGTTCCATCTGGCTCTCCAGATCATCCTCATCAATGCGTGTAAGTTGATCGGCCATATCGGCGCAAAGCTGATCACGCTTAAGCGGAGAGTAGAGCCTCCGAGGATCAAGCAGTTCGTCCAACAGGATCGGATGTTGCGTCAACATATTGGCAATCCACGGGCTGACGGCAGTCAACTTCACCAATTGAGAGAGAACCAGGGGATTCTCTATCAACAAGGCGATATAGGCGGTACGCTGGACTACTGCCTCGAGCAGACGAATAATCCGTGGCAAGGCATTATCTGCCCATTCCGATTGACCGACCGCCTCCAGTAACAGTGGCATCAATTGATCGAGTCTTTCCCGTCCTTTGGTACTGAGACGGCGGCAGGCATGGCTACCACGAAGGGTCAGCAACTGTTGCAGCGCCATCTCCCCCTGACGAAACCCAGCCGTCTCAAGGGTAGCTATCGCCTGCTCATGGTCGAGGCTGTCATGCCAAACGCCGGTCAGAGGCTGACTTTCCTGGTCACTCTCTGTCTGTGGAGCGGCGAAGACCATATCGAAGTGTCCCTGGACACGTTTACGGTAGAGCTCCAGGTCAGGGGAAAAGTCATCCCAGGAGGCATATCCCATCGATCGGGCCAGCCGCAATCGACCCACTTCATCGGATGGCAGCAGGTGAGTCTGCCTGTCTTGCCAAGCCTGGATCCGGTTCTCCACCAGTCGCAGGAACCGATAGGCCTCGCTCAGTTCCCGCACCACATATTCCGGCATCAGATCCCGCTCATGCAGGTATTTTAAGACACTCAGAATAGGACGTATCTGCAATGCCTTGTCGCGACCCCCACGGATCAGCTGGAAGGCCTGACCAATAAATTCGATCTCGCGAATACCACCGGGGCCCAACTTGATATTGGCTTCCATCCCTTTCTTATAGAGCTCGTTACTGATCAGCTGCTTCATCTCTCGCAACGAGTCGATTGCGCCGAAATCGAGGTAGCGGCGATAGACGAAGGGACGCAGCATGGCCATCAACTCACCTCCCGCTGTCTTGTCTCCGGCCACCACTCGCGCCTTAATCATGGCGTAACGCTCCCACTCACGCCCCTGAGAACCGTAATAACTCTCCATAGCGGGGAAACTCATGGCCATCGGACCGACACGGCCGAAGGGACGCAGGCGTGTATCGACGCGAAATACAAAACCTTCACCGGTGTGATTATCCAGCGCCTGAACCAGGCGCTGGCAGAGACGGATAAAAAACTGCTCATTGGTCAGTCGCCGGGATCCATCAGTCTGACCGCTTTCGGGATAGGCAAATATCAGATCGATATCGGATGAGAGATTAAGTTCCCTGGCGCCCAGCTTACCCATCCCAAGCACGACCAGCGGCTGGGCCTCCCCCCCCTCATTACGTGGGGTGCCCATCTCTTTACAACCCCACTCATAAAGCTTAATCAACGCTTGTCCGATGCAGACATCTGCCAGCGCAGAGAGATCTTCAAGCGTCTCATCCAGGGGCGCCAGGCCCGCCAGATCCCGCCAGATGATGCGCACCATCTGGCAACGTCTGAATCGCCTTAAATGGAGCGAGAGGGAGGGCTCGTCCTTCACATCATCCAGCAGTTTTTTCAGCCCTTGCGTCATCTCTTCATCGGCGAGGCTCCTGTCGAGTAGTCCCTGCTGATAGAGGTCGTGGAGCAACTCGACATAACGAAGAGAGGTTTGTGCCACATAGTCACTCGCCTCCCAGACTTTCAACAGGTTCTGATGAAAGGTTTCACCTTGTGGTACAAGCAATCCTGCATCAGCCAATTTTTCACACCACTGCTGATAATGCTCTTCTGTCACTTGCTGCAGATTCACTTATGATCTCACATCAGGATACTAAAAGATTTTTCTGTGCATTGAATTGACTAAACTGTGATTTTTTCGTTAAAGCTAGAATCCGCAGTTGAATGTGGCTTTTCACAAATTCATGTAGCGTTCCAGAACTCACCCACTTGTGCCAATACAAATCGTCACAGATGCTACTCTACTAACCCAACCAAAGCATCTATACATAACTGTCACTCGTATCATTTCAAGACAGTAACTACATTCATTAACAGGTATAAAAGGACTGGCTGAGTTTTTTTCGATGCAGAGCGGGATTGAGTCTACCACTCGGCCGCCGGGATCGATAACACCATTGCCGTCGGTTCAACCACACCGCTGAATACGCCAGGTACAGTGTTGTTTGTGAACACCCCCTTTCCCGCCTTGGATGAGGACGCCTGCCGCACCCCCCCATCAGTGATCGACCCAGGCTGTCGTGAACCCTAGTAAGACAAGCTCGCTGATTCATATCCCTGGCATGAGTTTCGACGCTATCTCAATTCCTGCCATACGTGCCTTATTTACCCGGCAATCCAATAGGTAGCCGGGCTTAAACCCCTAATTGATCTTACCCTGAATCGTTTGCATCATCCGAACGATCCCTTCGGACATGGGACCGACTCGTTGGTATTCTTTCTCGGCAGCCGGCATCTCGCCTCGATGCTTAAGATCAACAATTTTCTTTATCAGTTCATGCAACTCCCTGTGCGGCTTATCGATCTGGCTCATTTCACTGATATGGGATAGCTCTTTTCGGCCGACATTCTCATACCATTTACCAAATCCACAGGCTTTGTGGTTGAAGGCCACCCGTTCATCCAACGAACCCTTACCATCAAGGAATCCCCGCGACCAAAGCACTCATCGCCCTGGCAAGACGTCCTTCAGATTCAACACCACTCACTACAATCTCAAAAATCTCTCCCATTTCCCTCTCTTCTGCTGCCTGCGGAATGCCACCCATGTAGTTGAAAGTGGTAGAAAGGGTGATCGCAAGTACGATAAAAACTGCCAGGATTGTTGCTATGACAAAGCGTAGAGAGATGCCGATATTCCTGAACATGATTCTTTCCCCGATGACGAGACGACTCCCTCCGCCTGGAAAAATACTCCAACCACTCAACGTAGCGGCAATATCAGCAATCAATTAACCTCTAAAATGTAAAAAACCCCGTGCCTGATTAGGCACGGGGTTTCATGGGAAGAACGAAGACGAATGGCAGTTGTTACATCATGCCGCCCATACCACCCATACCGCCCATACCGCCCATATCACCCATTGGCGGTGCAGCAGCATCATCATGCGGCTCCTCTGCCACCATGCACTCAGTGGTGATCATCAGACCTGCCACGGAA
The DNA here is from genome assembly GCA_025656375.1 of Candidatus Thiodiazotropha sp. (ex Ustalcina ferruginea). Taxonomy (GTDB): domain Bacteria; phylum Pseudomonadota; class Gammaproteobacteria; order Chromatiales; family Chromatiaceae; genus Thiodiazotropha. The sequence goes on from JAHXHU010000280.1 coordinate 5,504, forward strand.
GAGGCATTCTGGAGTGCATAGCGGGTTACCTTGGTAGGATCCAAGATACCCATCTCCATCATATCGCCATACTCATCATTGCTGGCGTTGAAACCATAGTTGCCTTCACCGCTACGCACCTTGTCGAGTACTACAGAGGGCTCACCACCGGCATTGGCGACAATCTGACGCAGCGGCTCTTCCATCGAACGCCGCGCAATGGCAATGCCCACATTCTGATCGTGATTCTCACCGGTCAACTTATAGATAGCCTGCAGCGCACGCACCATGGCAACGCCACCGCCGGGGACAATACCCTCTTCAACAGCAGCACGGGTTGCGTGCAAGGCATCTTCCACTCGCGCCTTCTTCTCTTTCATCTCGACCTCGGTTGCAGCACCGACCTTGATCACTGCCACACCACCCGCCAGCTTGGCTACGCGCTCCTGCAGCTTCTCACGATCATAGTCAGAGGAAGTCTCCTCAATCTGTGCACGAACCTGTTCAATACGAGCCTTGATATCACCCTCAACACCGGCGCCGTCAATAATGGTCGTCTCTTCTTTAGTAATGGTCACCTTCTTGGCACTACCTAGATCATCCAGAGTCGCCTTCTCAAGGGACAGACCGACCTCTTCAGAGATAACGGTACCACCGGTGAGGATAGCGATATCCTGCAACATCGCCTTACGACGATCACCAAAGCCCGGGGCCTTGACTGCGGTAACCTTGACGATGCCACGCAGATTATTGACCACCAGGGTAGCCAGCGCTTCGCCTTCCACATCTTCGGCAATGATCATCATGGGTTTGCCGGCCTTGGCCACACCTTCCAGCACCGGTAGCAGATCACGGATATTTGAGATCTTTTTATCGTGCAGCAGGATGTAGGGGGCTTCCAGTTCGGCAGACTGACTCTGCTGATTGGTGATGAAATAGGGAGAGAGATAACCGCGATCGAACTGCATGCCTTCAACCACATCCAGTTCATTCTGCAGGGCAGTACCCTCTTCGACTGTAATGACACCCTCTTTTCCGACCTTCTGCATCGCCTCGGCAATGATGTCACCAATATTGGTATCAGAGTTAGCCGATATTGAGCCGACTTGAGCGATCTCCTTATCATCGGAGCAGGGACGGGAGACACCTTTCAGCTCTTCCACAGCAGCAATCACTGCCTTGTCAATACCACGCTTGAGATCCATCGGGTTCATGCCGGCAGCAACGGCTTTCAGGCCTTCGCGCACCATGGCCTGAGCCAGTACGGTAGCAGTGGTGGTACCGTCACCGGCAACATCAGAGGTCTGCGAGGAGACCTCTTTCACCATCTGCGCACCCATGTTTTCGAATTTGTCGGAGAGTTCGATCTCCTTCGCTACGGAGACACCGTCTTTGGTCACGGTGGGCGCACCGAAGCTCTTCTCCAGCACCACGTTACGGCCCTTGGGACCAAGGGTTATCTTTACAGCGTTGGCCAGAACATTGACGCCCCTCATCATACGTTGACGGGCATCATCACCAAATTGTACTTCTTTTGCACTCATGTCTTAATTCCTTGGGTAAATGTTGAGAATCTTCACCAGGCGTAGCCTGTGACTGGTTGCGATTACATTGTGCGGGGTTAACCCTCGATCACACCCATGATGTCTTCTTCGCGCATGACGAGAACTTCATCACCACCCAACTTCACTTCAGTACCGGAGTATTTACCGAACAGCACTTTGTCTCCGACCTTGACTTCCAGCGGACGGGCCTCACCACTATCGGTAACCTTACCGTTGCCGACAGCCAGCACCTCGCCCAGAATAGGCTTTTCGGTCGCAGCATCGGGGAGCACAATGCCGCCAGGACTGGTGCGCTCTTCTTCCATACGACGAACGATCACGCGATCGTGCAGCGGACGAATATTCATCGACTGATTCTCCTCAATATTGGTTTTTGTAAAAAAATCTATGTTTGGTTCTTACCGGGCGAGGTTGTTAGCACTCACCTGAACTGAGTGCTAATAATAGAGCGAAAAACCGGTTAGTCAAGACTATCCACAGAGATTTTTATCGACAAAAAAGAGAGGCCATATCAGCAAACTGCACGTAATCTGTGTAATAATGAGCTATAAATCAACAACTCACTAGCAAAAGAGGCCAAACATGAGGCAAGCCAAACAGGGTGATACCGTCCGACTTCACTACACCGGCACACTGGACGATGGAACCCAGTTTGATTCATCCGCAGATCGTGATCCCATTGAATTTACCCTAGGTGAAAAGCCAGTAATCCCGGGATTTGAAACCGGTGTGGAGGGTATGCAGGCGGGTGACCAGAAAACAATCAATATCCCAGCCGATGAAGCTTATGGCCAACACAATGACGCCCTGGTCGAACAGGTCCCCCTGGAGAGCTTCCCTGACGACCTGGAACTCCATGTGGGCATGCATCTACAGGCACAAAGCCCTGATGGAGAGCACTTCAATGTGGTTGTCACAGCACTCTCAGACGAAGTTGCGACTATCGACGGCAATCACCCACTGGCAGGCGAGGCACTTAATTTCGACCTTGAACTGGTCGAAATAGTCTAATCTTATAGATCTCCACGCTTTCGCTGGATCATTAAACTAACTAAAATCACCTAGACTGGGAGGCATCCATGGCTGAAGCCAAAAAAGCAAAAAACACAAAAAAGCCCAAAAAAATTAATAATAAAGTTTATGAAAAAGAGCTGTTTAATCTGCAACTGGAACTGGTCAAGCTGCAGGAATGGATTAAGCACAAAGGGCTTAAAGTGGTTGTTCTTTTTGAAGGTCGCGACGCCGCTGGCAAGGGTGGCGTCATCAAGCGTATCAATCAGCACCTCAATCCTCGTATCTGTCGCGTCGTTGCCCTACCGGCACCTACAGAAAGGGAGCAATCACAGTGGTATTTCCAACGCTATGTGCCTCATCTGCCCGCTGCTGGCGAAATGGTGCTCTTGGATCGTAGTTGGTACAATCGCGCCGGGGTTGAGAAAGTCATGGGCTTCTGCACCGATGAGGAGTATCAGGAATTCATGCGCTCATGTCCCGAGTTCGAGCGTATGCTGGTACGATCGGGCATTATCCTGATCAAATACTGGTTCTCCGTCTCAGACGAAGAGCAGGAGCGCCGTTTCCAGAGCAGGCTGGAAGAGCCCCACAAACGCTGGAAACTGAGTCCGATGGATCTGGAGTCACGCTCACGCTGGATGGAGTACTCGAAGGCCAAGGACGAAATGTTCGCTCATACAGACATCAAGCAGGCCCCTTGGTATGTGGTGCACTCCGACATAAAAAAACATGCACGGCTTAACTGTATTGCACACCTGCTGAGCATGATCCCCTACAAGGATCTAACCCCTGAACCCATTGAGTTGCCCCATCGGGCTGCGGACATTGGGTATGTTCGGCCACCCATCACTGACCAGACATTCATACCTGAAATCTATCCCTAGTGTAGTGTCCTGAATAAAATATTCATTTATAATTCCCAGTGTTCCGGTTTATGGCAAAGGAAGGAAAAAATGAATTCAGCAGTTG
>JAHXHU010000307.1 GCA_025656375.1 Candidatus Thiodiazotropha sp. (ex Ustalcina ferruginea)
CGGCAGGGGCATGAATAGGCTGTCAAAGATCGAGTGTCTTTTATGCCTGGGACGCATAAATGACATCACGAGATCGAAGACTCACTTGAGCAAAAAATTGTAAAAATTTGATAAATATAGATATTATACATTGAGCGGTGATTATTGTGGTTTCGATTCTAATAGGCAGGCTCGGCATCTCCGGATGGACATAAAAATTGGCTGTTTTCGAGCTGTTAACGTTACTTTGTATATTGCTCATATTTCTATTTTTTCCAGGTTTTCTTCAACTTTGATCACAATTCCAGCCGTAGGTGAGTCTGATTCTTCTCAAAATGTTTAACTGTGCCTGTTGATCATCTAGACTCAATCTGTGTAACACGCTGAGTTACAAGCGACTTTTATACGTAGAGTTTGTTTTGAGCAGATAGGCTGTGGCGACTGTTTATGATATTGGAAATCTGACGGGTTACCTACATTACATGGTTACGAGGATTAGTACACTGCGACACATTCAACCGGATGTTGGTGAATTTTTGGCTCCACTGCGCAATAGCGCCACGCCACAATGCCATTTGGATTACTTGCAGATAGGCATAGACAACCATCATATCGATGTGGCCCTAAGCCACCAATTTCGCGCAACCTTAGCGGAGTTTGCCCAAAAGATTGTCTATGAAGATCTGACTAAACATGGCTGGGCTAAACTTGACGCGCCACCCTCTGGCAGTGATGTAGAAGCCTTCAAGTCTGTCTACCGGAGTATTATGCAGGGGGCACTAGAGCAGGTGCATAGGAATGCAGCTGTAAAGGATCTGCTACAGCTGCTGCATCTGGTTCTATTGAAGCTTCTGCTAGAGTCTCCCGGGGTAGCAATTGCGAAGTTACGTAACCAGTTAGAGGAGGATGGCAGTTCACCGGCAGGTGCTAACAGTGGGCGTGCCATGGAGCTGCATGAGCGCATTGTAACCCTGGCACGACTTGAACCAGGCATTCGTTATCGTACCCTGCGCAGGTTATTCAAAATTGTCCAACGTCTGGAATCTAAAGAGCTACGTAAGCTGAGGAAATCGGTTGTAGGGAGTTCCTGGATGATATCAAAACAGATATTGTTCAATCCTCTGTTACATCTACCCAACCTTTCCAGTGAAGAGTACATCATGAATCACTATCCTCTGCTATGTGTGGATCGGGATCGTGAAAACTACTTCGATCTGACAAACAGGATGATCACTGGTACCTACCAGGAGTACCTCCCCGAATGGACCGTTGTCGAGGCGATGATTCCGGGCAGCAGGGAGATGGACAGGGTTTTCAGATCCGCAATCGGGAACTGCATAGTGGTTTTTCAGAATTCCTTGATGGTCAGCGTCTGTTGGAGAGGAGCCTTTCTGAAGAGGAATTCAAGCATATCAATGTCTCCTGGCTGGATGTGCCACGAAATTTTGAGATTTTGGTACAGCGTCCATCTGGCAATAAAGCGGGTTGGTTTTCTCGCACGAAGACTGAAAATAGAAAGTTGCACTGGGATAACCTGGAATGCGAAAACTTACAAAAGCAGCTACAGTCGAATCTGTTGAAACAGATGGATCGCACTGGAATAATTCGACGTGCTATAGCCGCCTATCGTACACCCCGGCTATACCGACAACTGAATGGGCAGGTCTCGATTAAGGATATATACCAATATCTTGTAGAAGCCTTGCCTAAACGTGCTTTGACAAAACGGCTTGCCAACTCTCCAGATAAGGGTGCTGCTGTCATCAAAGCGCTGGATGTAGTACTTAATTACATTCGTCGTATGCCAGCGAATAAACAGCAAGATTACGCGATTCGTTACCTGAAAGACTTCCTGACCTTCCGTCGTGACCTGAAACTTGCCTACTACACTTACCAACAGATGAGTCGATTGCGAGTGTTGCAGGATAGTGAAAATATAAAACTTTCACGTGACAATGGGAGCCTCTACGAGTTTCGTCTTGGCCGAGAAACGGATAGTCAGGAGCAGAAGGTCAAGGCACATGTCGTTTTAAAGGCGGATGTTCGAGGCTCTACAGAGATTACGCGTCTACTGGTGGAGAAAAAACTCAACCCTGCTACCCACTTTAGTATGAATTTTTTTGGTCCAATCACAAAGTTACTGGAACGCTTTGGCGCACAAAAGGTATTTGTGGAAGGAGATGCACTAATCCTAACTGTGATGGAGATTGGCGGAATTTCAACGCAAGCATTAACGGTGGCCAATGCTTGCGGACTGGCGCGAAAAATACTTTCAGTCATGGAGGCGCAAAACAGCCAGAACAGGGCACACAATTTACCAAAACTGGAGTTGGGGTTGGGTATAGCCTTTACTGGAGATGCTCCGGCTTATCTCTACGATGAACAGCGCAAGATTATGATCTCTCCCGCTATCAATGAAGCTGATAGACTTTCATCCTGTTCTACAGAACTTCGCCACGACACTGCCTGGCGTAGAAGCAAACGTCATCGTGTTGAAGTCATGCAAGAGTATACGGAGAAAAAAGCAACGGGAGAAAAATGCCGCCTTCGTTATAATGTCAACGGTATCGAGTTAGCATCCCCTGCTTTTAACAAACTCAAATCTGAAATGGTGTTACACAAGCTAAAAATACATAGTCGCTCAGGTGATTCTCATCACTATCATGTTGGACGGTTTGTCGACAGACAGGGAAGCTCTCACTGGTTGGTTATCCGCCAAGCACCGATTAAAGGTTGGCGTGAAGGCGAGCTTGTTGAAGGTTTACCTGATTCGGATGAATCTTTCTATGAGGTCATCACTGATACAGACCTGATAGGACGGGTTAAGGAAAAATTAAATTCGCGCTATTCACGTAATCAGAGCGATGTTGAGTCAGAGCTGGAAAGCCCACTGCAGTTGGAGTCAGACTCCTGAAACTGATTTAGCCTGATTTCCCTTATCCATTTTAATTGCCTCAATCGGTTGTAGCCACTCTAAAGGAAGCGTAATAGGGGCATCCCCCAAACGAAAGCTGTAGATTACCGTATAGGCAAAAACACGCTTCAGGTACTCCCTGGTCTCCCGAAATGGCACCGTCTCTATCCAAATATCACTCGCTTGTGGTTGCTCTGGTAGCCAGCTTTTCACCCGTCGTGGGCCCGCGTTATAAGAGGCTGTGGCTAGAACCGGATTTTCTTGGAGTTGGCGGTATATTTTTTATTGAGATAACCTGTGCCGTTAACTTCAGGTCTGTAGAGATCATTCAGATCTACAGGTGATTGTTGCAGCTCTTTAGCTACCTGTTTTGCGGTTCCTGGCATTAGCTGCATGAGTCCACGGGCTCCTGCGGAGGATTTAGCATCACTCATGAAGGCGCTCTCTTGACGCAGTATCGCGTAGACCCAAGCACTGTCGATACCGTAATCTTTAGCCCGGTCGACTATCGCCTGCCGATGGGCCAGTGGAAAACGTAACTCCAGATCGTTCCATTGACGCAAACGGGCGAGGGTAGTGATGCCTTGTGATGGCCAACTCCATTGTTGAGCCAGATGTGCAGCTGCTTTCAGTTCATCTTGCTTCGCATTGCCAAGGGCAAGATTCCACTCCCGACGTGCCTGTAGTGGACGATCTAGGCGAATCAGTTCTCGGGAACGTAGCAGTCCAGGTCTTTTTGCTAGCTCCAGCATTATCTGTTGGTCTGACTGTAGTGCGACATGAGAGAGTTTGGGCTTGCCTCCAAGACGCTGCGCTGCCAAAAAGCCGTAGTAACTGCGCTCTTGCGAGAGTGACTGTAGGAGTTCTATTCCCTCCTGGTTTCTTCCAAGCTCGATGAGTGCACGGGAACGCCAGTAACGCCATTGCTCCTGCTGCTGTTCCTTGGGGGGTAGTAGATCAAAAATCCCCATTACCCAATGCCAATCATTTTCTTGCAGTGCAGCCTGCAGCTCTCTTTCTGACAGCTTACTGTCAAGACGTAGGTGGTTTGGTAATAGCCTATTAAGTCGTTGGCTGATCTTTTTGTTGGGCTGTCGGGCCAGTCGACTGGCCAAGGTATAAACGATTTTGCGTTGCTGGCGGTCTGAAAAGTTGGCGAGTTTATGGAACTTCTCCCAGGCAGCAAAGGCAGTGTCAATATCCTGCCAAGCCAGCCTGCGAATAGTTTGTACAGCCATTTCGCCAAGCATGGGGTGTTTGATTTGGAGTAGTGTCTCAATTTGTTCGGGGTGCTGATAGAGCCTCAGCCAACGGTCAGCAAGTGCCGATTCTCGCTGACTAAGATAGCGTTTCAGGTAACGCGCAAGGCGGATTTGGCCTTTAGACATGGCTAAGCTAATTCTTTGCCAAACCAGCTTCTCTTTCAGGTGGCCAGTGGCGATCCATCGTTCGAAAACAGGATCACAGGCCTTAGGGCGGGATCGCCCGCTTAGCCATATTGGCTTAACCGCTTTGAATGCCTCTCGATCTTGCCCAGTCTCTATCATCGCTTGCAGACGGTTGCACTGTTGTTCGATGCTGCCACCTTCATGGGAAAAAAGAAGACAGGTAGTCCAGAGTTTCTCCTTAGCCAATAGCGCAAGCCAGTGCCGTCTCAATTGTGATACGAGTGGTGTGCCTTCAAATCGTTGTAATTGATTGGTAATACTCTTAAGGGAGTGCTGGTCAAGTGTCGACAGGGTCTCTTGATAGTCAAGATAGGGGAGCAGCGGATAATCAAGTAATTTACCTCTCAACTGCTGATAGCTTGAGATTTCATCTTTTTCTAATGCAATTTCGGCAGCCAGGAAAATGGCTCTCTGTTTCTGTAAACGTGACTCTTCTTGGTTTTGGGTAGAGCCGATAGCGGAAGAGATGCTAGTTAAATATAGCGATAGGGTCAGTAGTAGAAAGTAAGGGTGAGATAGCATGTTCTTGTTTAACCCTGAATCCGTGGATAATAAAGTTTAACCCTCATTGAATCACCATTGGCTGCGAGCCACGCTTTGATCAAGGGCATTCTTGAAGCCCCAAATAAGGTGTCAGGTTAATAAGTATCAGCACTCACTCTAGAGATAGTAGCAGTTGAAGCTTGATGATGGGGAGGATTTTTATTGGACAAATTAGTGTTAACAGACCCTAGTACTCTGCCATCATAAGTTATTAGGCTGATGGAGTAGCACCATTCAATAGCTCAATCCAATGGACAACGGGTCGCGTTGCACTCTTTTGTAAGTGGGTGAGACAGCCGATATTTGCTGTTGCAATGATTTCCGGTTTATCGGCTTGTAATGAGGTGCTCTTTCGCCTACCTAGCTCATCAGCTAGGTGGGATTGTAAAATCGAATAAGTACCCGCAGATCCACAACATAGATGTGCATCGGCAACAGTAGTCAGTTGGTATCCAAGTCGCTCTAATATGCCCTCAACACAGCCTGATAAGCCTTGACCATGCTGGAGTGTACATGAAGCATGAAAGGCGACCCGGATCTGATTATCGAGCCCCTTTTTTAAGGGTTCCAGCTCCTCTTTGTCAATAATTTCTGCAAGGTCGCGGGTACGTGAGACAAGTTGTCTTGCCAGACCTGCATAGTCGGGATCATCTGCAAGTAGATGATCATACTCTTTGACCATCTGAGCGCAGCCGCTTGCGGTGATGATGAGTGCCTCTGCTTCACCATTCAGAAGTGGCAACCAGGTATCGATATTTCGTCTGGCGACACTTTTTGAGGCGACCTGGTCATCCAAGTGGTGTTCAACTGCCCCACAGCAGCCTAGCTGAGGTGTGCGAATGAGACTGATGCCAAGTCGGTCTAGTACCTGAGCCGTAGCCTGATTGATTGATGGGGCCAGGGAAGGTTGCACGCAACCATCCAGGATCACCATTTTACGTGGATGTTTTTGTGTCGGCCAGATGTGGTCTGATGCTGCAGCTTTGTGAGGGATGGTACCACCAACACTTTTCGGGAGAAGTGGTTTAACAGCCTGGCCAAGTTTCAACAGCGTTGAAAAGAGGGTTCTGTTAGGCACTACTTTACGAAGCAACCATCTCAACAGTCTGTCATGCATACGCCGATGATGGTGATTTGCCATGTGATTTTGGCCGATCTCCAGTAATCTGCCGTATTCCACCCCTGATGGGCAAGTCGTTTCACAACTGTGGCATAGAAGGCAGCGGTCTAGATGCTGTTGTACACTGGAGGAGGGTTTGGCACCTTCAAGCAGTTGCTTTATCAGATATATACGCCCACGTGGGCTGTCCAACTCATCTCCCAATAGTTGATAGGTGGGACAGGTGGCAGTGCAGAGACCACAATGGACACAGTTTCGCAGGATGCTCTCTGCCTCACGACCTGCACTGGATTGTAGGATTTGGCTGGTTATTTGTGTCTGCATTGCGTGTCAGGGGTTCAGGGTTCAGCTTATTGTGATGTTCTTTTGATGGAAAACCAACCTATTCCATGAGAACCTCAAGGGAGTTTGTGATTCCGTGAATGATATAAGATTTCTATTAATGGCCCGGTAACCAAATATCTCGAGTTCAGGGCTTCAAGAATGCCTTTGATTAAGGTGTGGCTCAAAACCAATGGCAATTTCCTTGAGTGCCACAACACAGAGCAAGGGCATTCTTGAAGCCCTAACCGATTGATTTCAAATTAACAGGCCGATGTGTACCAGCCTACAGACTACGTTATTAAAACTGACTGTAGAAGTGCTACAGCGGCCTTTTGATGCCTTGTTGTAGGCTGGCACACATCGGCTGAACACGACATATTTGGTTACCGGGTTAATAGGATTGGGCCATGCTTGATTTCTTAGATGGTGCAACTTCTGCACAAATATTGGAGAGCTTTCCACCTTTTCTCTATCTTGGAGTGAGAGTGTTGGAGTTGACTGATGATTGGGGGCGTGTACGTATCTTACTCCCTTTGAACAGGGATACCATGAATCCGGGAGGAAGTGTGTTTGGTGGTAGTATTGCTGCACTGGCTGACCCAATCCCTGCGTTAGCATCTAATCGCAGGTTCCCAGGATATGCGGTATGGACACGTGAATTAACAGTGGATTTTCGCAGACCGGGAATGACTGATTTGGAACTTCGATTTGATTTCCCACCACACGCTATGGGTAAAATTGCTCGGGAGCTCTCTCTTAAAGGGCGTAGTACACCACTCTTTGAGTTTGGCCTTTACGATACCAGTAACCAAGTGGTCGCCTGGGTAAACAATCGTGTCGCCATCAGGCCCATTGGAGCAGAAGATCTGCCATCAAAATGACAAACGATCGAGAGAACAGCTATGAATGATTCAATGAGTGAGATGGAGTTTGAACTAAGTAGTGGCATCGCTGCGTTTGAGGGTAAGAACTTCTCTCGAGCTGCTTCGCTACTATCTCCTTTGGCTGAAATTGGCAATGAAGAGGCTCAATACAGGATCGCTATCATGGCTCAGGGAGGCCTGGGGATGGTAGTGAATGAGTTGATGGCCTACAAATTTATGAAATCTGCTGCGGAGGCGGGTCATCCAATGGCGCAACATGGATTGGGATTTATGTATCTTGAGGGTGAGTGCATTGAACAGAACTTGCCTAAAGCGGTGGACTGGTTCAAGAAGGCTGCAGAGCAGGGATTGGCGGGTTCACAGACGACACTCGCCATGCTTTATGAAGAGGGGCGAGGTGTGGAGAAGGATCTTGATGAGGCCAAACGTTGGTACAAGTTGGCCGGTTTTTGAATAACTTAGTGCAGAGTCCTACACTAGGTGAGGTTTGACCAGAGACTATCAAAACCCGAATCATCATCCAAATTTTCACCATCATTGTAGCTTTTGGGGGGTGATTGCTGGTCGATGTAGATAAACTGGAATTGGGATATGGAGCCACTTGACTCGAGTAATCGAGTCAGTTTGGTCTCTCGACTGTTTTCACCATCGTTGATAAGCAGTATCTTGCCGAGGCTGAATGGGTAGGACGGGCAGATAAAACTGGTTGGCTGACCTGAAGTACCAACTTCGGGCAGTAGTAGTAAGCACTCTTCATTTTTACTGTCTTTTATATCAGCAGATTTTGCGGTGATAGCCAGAGCGTTCGGGGCAATCATCTGTATACCCACCTGCATCGATTCCTTGTCAGAGCTGCGCATCCAGCGCACCATGCCTACGCCAAATTGTGTAGCCGACATTGCTGATTGAACACCGATCAGTTCACCCACTTGTATTTTAGGTATCTGCTTACCCATCCAGTCAAGACAGTAACCACCAGCGCTCTCATTGATGGTTTTGAAAACGTTGGTAGAGGTGTCTACCTGTTTCTTTTTGTCATCTTCCCAGATCTTTACCTCTGGTTCAGGGTTCGACTCGCCATACTCGGTGGAGTGGGGACCAAATTCTTCGAAATCTCCGCGACGAGGATTATAGGCCGCAACATCCATGGGCATTAATGAGAAATGTTGCGAAACATGGAGCTCATTGCCATGGGCAAACTGGGTCTCGATCCATGTGCCGTCATCCGCATCTTTATCATCGATTGAAGAGGGTCTATCCCCAAGGTTAATCAATTTGTAGACTGAGCGGAGCCCAACTGCGATGCGCAGCTCAAAATTGAGTTTTGTCCGAACGAAGGCCCGCTTTTGGGCCTTTGACCAGAGCATGATCAACTGACGTATCAATCCCTTGTCGAGCCCATCAATTCCGAAAAGGGAGTGATGCTCTTCAGGCGTGTCATTGAACTGCTCACGTAGGCTTGAGAGTAGTGGTGAAGCATCTAATATCAACAGATATTTGGAGTCAGTATCATGGATTTTGGGCTCATGGCTTGGCGCCAGATCAGTGTCCTGTCGGATTGTTATTGAAAAATCCTCGGGGGCATTGTCATATGAGTAAAACAGCGCGTAGCGACTCCACTCAAGAAGTGTGTCGAATACTTGAATATTCTCCTTTTGGCGTAATTTGTAGGGTGAAGCAAGGGAGAATAGCAGGCAACGACAGTAGATCTCGTCAATACTCGATTTCTTGCCATTCGGCTCAAAACTATCTTCAACGTTTTACGAGCCGATTTCAAAGCGCCTGGACAAGCGAAGAA
>JAHXHU010000229.1 GCA_025656375.1 Candidatus Thiodiazotropha sp. (ex Ustalcina ferruginea)
TAAGCCGCTTCGCGACAACGGATACCTGCCCGGGCCCTACGCCTACCGGGGTCTACCAGCCTGCGCATTCGCTATCCATGGCCGGCAGCGCATGAATTTGTGAAAAATCCCTGTTCAACTGCGGATTCTAGGTTGAAATAGCCCCATTTTTCCCCCATCTGAAGGGTATTCAAATAAAGATTTCGGAGTTTTACCCATGCGAATGGATCGTTTGACGAGTAAATTTCAGATGGCGCTGGCGGATGCCCAGAGCCTGGCCGTTGGGCGAGATCACCAGTTCATTGAGCCGGTGCATCTGCTGACCGCCTTGCTAGACCAGGATGGAGGCAGTATCCGCCACCTGCTGGCTCAATCCGATGTTAATGTGAACCAGCTTCGCTCAAGTCTCAGTGCGTCAATGGAACGCCTCTCAAGCGTCGAGGGTGCTGCAGGTGATTTGCACATCTCCAATGATCTGGGGCGTTTGCTTAATCAGACTGACAAGTTTGCTCAACAGCGGAATGACCAATATATCTCCAGTGAACTGTTTGTACTTGCAGCAGTGGAAGATAAGGGTGAGCTGGGTGAGATGTTGCGCAATGCCGGTGGTTCCAAGGCAGCCCTGGAGAAGGGTATCGAGAAGCTTCGGGGTGGCCAGCGTGTGGATGATCCCAATGCGGAAGATCAGCGCCAGGCTCTGGAGAAGTACACCATCGACCTGACTGAACGGGCGGAGCAGGGAAAGCTTGATCCAGTGATAGGCCGTGATGATGAGATTCGCCGTACCATCCAGGTATTGCAGCGCCGTACCAAGAATAATCCGGTACTGATTGGAGAACCTGGTGTCGGTAAGACGGCGATTGTCGAGGGCTTGGCCCAACGCATTATAAACAGTGAGGTACCGGAAGGTCTCAAAGGCAAGCGATTGCTCTCTCTTGATATGGGTGCTTTGATTGCGGGGGCGAAATTCAGAGGTGAATTTGAGGAGCGTCTCAAGGCGGTACTCAATGATCTGAGCAAACAGGAGGGACAGATCATCCTGTTTATCGATGAGCTGCATACCATGGTCGGAGCCGGTAAAGCGGAAGGTTCCATGGATGCCGGGAATATGCTTAAGCCGGCATTGGCGCGGGGAGAACTGCACTGTGTTGGTGCCACAACGCTGGATGAATATCGCCATTATCTGGAAAAGGATGCCGCCCTGGAACGTCGTTTCCAGAAGGTGCTGGTGGAAGAGCCCAGTGTGGAAGATACGATTGCGATATTACGTGGCCTCAAGGAGCGTTACGAAGTCCACCACGGTGTGGATATCACCGATCCGGCCATTGTTGCAGCCGCGACCCTGTCTCATCGCTATATCGCTGATCGACAGTTACCTGACAAGGCGATCGATCTGGTGGATGAGGCCGCTTCGCAGATCCGTATGGAAATCGACTCCAAACCGGTGGAGATGGACCGTCTGGAGCGCCGTCTGATCCAACTGAAGATTGAGCGGGAGGCGCTCAACAAAGAGTCCGACGATGCATCGAAGAAACGTTTGGCTGAGCTCGAGGCACAGATCGAACGGCTGGAGCAGGAATTCTCTGATCTGGATGAGATCTGGAAATCGGAAAAAGCGGCATTGCAGGGTACGACGCACATAAAAGAGTCCCTGGAGCAGGCCCGTCTCGAACTTGAGACCGCACGCAGAGCAGGTGATCTGGAGCGTATGTCCGAGCTGCAATATGGCCGTATTCCGGCGTTGGAAAAACAGCTCGATATGGCAGCTCAGGCTGAGATGCAGCTGCTGCGTAACAATGTCTCTGAAGAAGAGATAGCCGATGTGGTCTCCAAATGGACCGGTATTCCCGTCTCCAAGATGCTGGAGGGTGAACGGGATAAGTTGTTGCGCATGGAAGAAGAGCTGAGCCGACGGGTCATTGGTCAAGAAGAGGGGGTGCGTGCAGTCAGTGACGCTATCCGTCGCTCCCGTGCGGGATTGTCGGATCCCAACCAACCGAATGGCTCGTTTCTCTTTCTCGGTCCCACCGGTGTCGGCAAGACCGAGCTATGCAAGGCACTGGCGGAGTTTCTGTTCGACACAGAAGAGGCGATGATACGTATCGACATGTCAGAGTTCATGGAGAAACACTCGGTGGCCCGTCTGATTGGGGCGCCGCCCGGCTATGTGGGCTATGAAGAGGGTGGATACCTTACCGAGGCAGTACGTCGCCGACCCTATTCGGTGATTCTGCTGGATGAAGTGGAGAAGGCACACCCGGATGTCTTCAATGTGCTGCTTCAGGTGCTCGATGATGGTCGTCTCACAGATGGTCAGGGACGGACTGTTGATTTTCGTAACACCGTCATTATCATGACCTCCAATCTAGGCTCTCAAGTCATCCAGGAGTATGCCACCGAAGCACGATACGACGAGATGAAAGCAGCAGTGATGGAGACGGTACGGCAAAACTTTCGTCCGGAATTTATCAATCGTCTGGATGAGATTGTGGTCTTCCACCCCTTGGCCAGAGATCAGATTCGTGCCATCGCCAAGATTCAGATCGACTATCTGCATAAAAGATTGGCCGACCATGACATGGGGCTGGTGATCACCGATGCCGCCCTCGATCGGTTGGGAGAGGCAGGGTTCGATCCGGTATACGGTGCACGTCCACTTCAACGAGCCATCCGCCAACAGCTGGAGAATCCGCTGGCACAGGAGATACTGGCGGGCCGCTTTGGACCTGGCGATACCATTGAAGTGGATGATAGTGAAGGGGAGGGCTTGACCTTCAATAAGCGTCAGCAGGTGAGTGCGGCGTAATTTACTGTTTGTATAAAAGTCCGCAAATGAACGCGAATAAACGCAAATTTAAGAGAATGTGGGTGTGGCGATATTTTATTAACCTGGCGAAAAACTGGGTTGCCAGGTTAATAACTGTGACTGCTGACCGATGGCTGCCACCGCTAACAGCTACTAAATAGTTTCCGCAACGCTTAAAGAACCAATCATCACCATTTGCGTTTATTCGCGTTCATTTGCGGACCAAAAAATGCTTTGTTATGAACTCAGAAACTTGAGCTAATAAGATAGGTATTGTTCAGAATGCTACGCTAGCTTCAGATAATATTGGTGCAGGCGCTCCGTTGCATCGATCAATGTCTCGAGACTGCCATTGTTCTCTATCACGTCATCCGCGCCGTTAAGGCGGGTTTGGCGGTCAACCTGGCTGGCCATGATTTGTGCGATCTGCGCTGTGGATAATTGATCGCGTTTTGCCACCCGTTCGATCTGCAATGACTCATCACAATCCACAACCAACACTCTGTCAGCAAGCGTGGTCTGGCCAGTCTCGAAAAGCAGGGGTATTCCCAGTACGACATAGGGCGTCGATTGATGCTCCAGCCACTCCTCCATGGCCTGTCTGATGCGCGGATGCAGAATGCCTTCAAGACGATGACGTTGTTGCAGGTCACCAAACACAATATCCCGCAGGGAGGCTCTGTTCAGCCGGCCCTGTGCATCCACCATATGATCACCAAAGATCGCCTGAATCTCCAGCAGGGCGGGTAATCCAGGCTTGACCAGTTGATGGGCCAATAGATCCGCATCCAACACCGGTACGCCCAGGGATTCAAAATGTCGTGAGACCGCGCTCTTGCCGCTACCGATCCCACCCGTCAGGGCGATTACCAGCACTGGCTTGAAAGCCAGTTATCGGATGGTGCGGGCATGATCTTTTCACTCAAATTTCGGCGTTCGAATCCTATGTCATGCCGACAAAAGGAGGGATCGTTCAAGCGTTGTAGTTTTAGATTTTTCCCTCTGGTCGAAATGACATTGAATAGCGATATACTGAAACCGACTACATGATCTGTGACGCCTTTACTATTCACCGGTATCAGTGGGTTATAGGCGTGAAGCGCTAGCTGATAAAGTCCGAAACCTGAGTTATAAAATAGCTTCATAGTGAATCTATGTCGATTGAGTTTGGCAATCTACCTTCAACGGGCACGACATTGGTTGCACGTAAACGTCGTGCTACACTTAATAGCGTGAACCGACAGGAATTGCAACATTCATGAAACAAAATATCACTATCAGTCTCGATAAACAGCTAATTCAGAAGGCCCGTGTAATAGCTGCGAGGCGCGGAAGCTCGGTCAGCAGAATGCTTGCGGATGAGCTTGCTCAACTGGTGTCTGATTCAGAGCGCTATGAACGATCTTGCATTCAAGCCAAAGCCGATCTGGAGCAGGGCATAGATTTGGGTGTGCGGCGAGTCTCCAGGGATGAGTTGCATGAGAGATAAGGTTTTTGTAGACACCAACATTCTGATTTATGCCTATGACCTGGCATCCGAAGGGAAGCGGAAAAATGCGGCAGAGGCGGTCAAAATATTGTGGGATCAAGGCAATGGCGTACTCAGTACCCAGGTTTTGCAAGAATTCTATGTCAATGTGACAAGAAAAATCGGCCATCCCATATCCCCAGACAAGGCCCGTTCAATTCTTGCCACCTACCTGGCATGGCAGGTAGAAGTGATCAAGCATGATCATATTTTACGGGCATCAGAGATTCAGGAACGGCATAAGATCTCCTTCTGGGACGCGATGATTGTCGTTTCTGCGATTCAATCCGGTGCGATAAAAATCCTTACCGAAGATCTGAACCATGGACAGCTTATTGAAGGAGTTTTAGTCGAGAACCCATTCTTGGCATGAGCCGACCCGTTACAGTTTTTACATCCGTCGTTTCGACCGAAGGGAGAAATCTTGAGATTACCGGCATGCCACAGGCGTATCAGATTAATCCTGACCAGCGCAGATAGGCCTGGTTGATCTGCTCGCCCCACATCAGGCTGATCCAGCCTGCGGCAGCAAGATAGGGGCCGAAGGGGATGGGAATATTACGGTCACGTCCACGTAGTACGATCAACAGAATGCCGACTACTGCACCGACCAGGGCTGAAAGCATGATGATTTGAGGTAGATATTGCCAACCGAGCCACGCGCCCAGCATGGCTAATAGCTTGAAGTCACCATACCCCATGCCCTCTTTGCCGGTCAGCCGTTTAAAAAGCTGATAGACACTCCAAAGGGAGAGGTATCCGGCTGCTGCGCCAATAATCGCTGATCGGGGATCTGTGAAAATGGCCATCAGACTTAACAGCAATCCAAGCCAGAGGAGCGGTAGCGTCATGTTGTCAGGCAGTAACTGGACATCGAAATCGATCATACTCAGGGCGATCAATGACCAGGTCAGGACAAGTGCAGCCAAGGTGGTCCAGGTGACGCCGAAGTGAAGTGCTACGACAAGTGAGAGAATACCCGTAACTGCTTCAATGATGGGGTATCTTAGGCTGATTGGCGTATTGCACGCTGAGCAACGCCCCTTCAGCAGTAACCAACTGATAATCGGTATGTTTTCCCAAGCTCGTATCTTATGGTTGCATTTAGGGCAGTGAGAAGCTGGTTGACTGAGGTTGTAGGGTTGGGGTTCTATAGTTTCATTGGCCCCATTCAGTTCAGCGCAGTCACTGCGCCACTGGTTTTCCATCATCCTGGGCAGGCGATGGATGACTACATTGAGAAAGCTCCCGGCCGAAAGCCCGATGAGAGCAGAGAACAACAGCAAAGCCCAATTATTTTGCTGTAGAAAATCGATGAGAAACACGGCTTCTTACTTATTGTCCGATCTGGATATGTGGATCACTATGATTATATAGCAGAACCCATTTTAAATATCGGTAGATACATGGCCACTACCAGACCACCCACCAAGGTGCCCAAAACTACCATGATCAGAGGTTCCATCAGGCTGCTCATGGCATGTCCACTTGCTCCTCGTAGAAATCTGCCACCTTGTTAAGCATATCGTCCAATGAGCCTGACTCTTCACCGATAGAGACCATCTGTACGACCATATTGGGGAAGATATTGCGTTGTTTCATCGCCAGCTGTAGTGATTGTCCAGTCGCAACGTCTTCCCGCATGCGTAACACCGCATCACTGTAGACAACATTACCGGTAGCGCCGGCAACAGAATCGAGTGCTTCAACGAGGGGTACGCCGGCAGCAGACATGGTTGCCAGGGTGCGAGAGAAACGGGCAATAGCTGATTTGTTAAGGATCATGCCAATAACAGGTACTTTCAATAAGGTTCGATCAACACCATGGCGAAATTTTCTTGAGCGTTTCCATGTGTTTGAAAATACGTAACCTAACCCAATAATGCCACCTAGAATGGCCCACCACCAATCACGGACAATATGAGAAAGGTTGACTACCATCTGAGTAAAAGCTGGTAGTTCAGCACCAAAGTTGGAAAACAGTGACTCGAATTGAGGGATGACAAAGATAAGTAGAATAGCTGTTACACCTATTGCAGCGGCAATAATGGCAGCTGGGTAGAACATGGCTTTTTTAATCTTACCTTTGATTGATTCGGTCTTCTCCTTGTAGGTGGCAATTTTATGTAATAGATTTTCAAGCACACCTGCATGTTCACCAGCTCGAACCAAATTTACAAAAAGATCATCGAAATGCAATGGGTGTTTTTTTAATGCATCCGCCAGTGCGGTACCCCCTTCCACATCGGCTTTGATGGTCAGTATCAACTCCTGCATGGAGGGGTTCTCGTGTCCCCGCCCAACAATATCAAAGGCCTGTACCATAGGTACACCCGCTGACATCATGGTGGCCAGTTGCCGGCTGAAGACAGTGACATCGGCACTGGTGATCTTCTTCTTTGTGCTAAAGATGGAGGTGCCTTTTTTTCTGACCTTAAGCGGGTTAACCCCCCTGCCGGCGCAGATCGGCCTTGACCATGTTGACATCGGTCGCACGGGTTTCACCGGACAGGCGAGCACCCTTTTTATCCGTGCCTTCCCATTTGTAGAGATGCGATTTAACCTGAGATTTCTTTCTTGGAGGCGCCATCGGTTAGTCCTTGGTTACCCGATTGAGTTCTTGGAGACTGGTAATCCCCTGCATCACCTTGCGCAGGCCTGATCGGCGGAGGTTGTAGACCCCCTCCGTATCAGCCTGCTTCTCAAGTTGCAGCGAGCTACCACCCTCCATAATGATTTTACCCATCACTTCAGAGACAGGCATTACTTGAAATATACCAACACGGCCCTTGTAGCCGTTGGTACACAGGTCACAACCTACCGGTTTGTAAGTGGTGAAGCCTGTGTCGATATCTGTTTCAGAGAATCCTTCTTCCCGCAACCCCTCCTTGGGTACGTCATCAGGGGCCTTGCAGTGTTCACAAAGCCGCCTAGCCAGACGCTGCGCCATGATAAGAAGCACAGAGGATGCAATGTTGAATGGGGGTATGCCCATGTTGGCCAGACGGGTCAGGGTCTGAGGAGCATCATTTGTATGCAGGGTGGAGAGGACTAAATGCCCTGTCTGAGCTGCTTTGACTGCAATTTCAGCTGTTTCCAGATCACGTATCTCACCTACCATAACTATATCCGGATCTTGGCGGAGGAAGGCCCTCAAGGCCTCCGCAAAAGTCAAACCGGTCTTCACGTTCATATTGACCTGATTGATGCCTGCCACCTGAATCTCTACTGGATCCTCGGCCGTTGATATATTGACCTCTGGCGTGTTGAGCAGATTGAGTGCGGTATAGAGGCTGACAGTCTTACCACTACCGGTTGGCCCTGTAACCAGAATCATGCCATAGGGCTTGTTGATGGCACTCAGAAAGGCTTCACGCTGTTCCTCTTCAAAACCCAGTGCCTCTATGCCCAGTTGGGCACTGGTAGGATCGAGGATACGCAATACTATCTTCTCACCATAGAGAGTCGGGCAGGTGTTGACACGAAAGTCGATGGCTCGGGTCTTGGAAAGTTGCATCTTGATGCGCCCGTCCTGGGGAACGCGACGCTCAGCGATATTCATGCGCGACATGACTTTGATCCGGCTGGAAAGGCGGTTGGCCAGGTTGGATGGCGGGTTAGCCACCTTGTGAAGCATGCCATCTTGCCTGTAACGAATCCGGTAGGTGTACTCATAGGGCTCGAAATGTACATCCGAGACACCCTGGTTAATAGCATCCAGAAGGATCTTGTTGATATAGCGAACAACAGGGGCTTCATCGACATCCAGCTTGGACTCATCGCTTTCATTGACATCATCGCCGCCAGAAATATCCAGGTTGTCCAGGTCGGCATCCAGCAACTCATCCATGCCTGTTTCCTGGGCTTCCATGACCTTATCTATGGTCCGCTTGAGTTTGTCCTCCTCGACCAGGATCGCTTCGGAAGCGAGGCCGGTATTAAAGCGAATTTCATCCAGGCCCTGATGGTTGGTGGGGTCTGAAACAGCAAGGAATAGCCGATTGCCACGCCTGAAGATAGGTAGAGCATGGTGATTCCGGACCAGCTTTTCGGCAACGGCGTCTGTGGGTATCACACCCTGATCAAGTACATCCAGATCGAAAATCGGTACACCGAACCCCCGTGAGGCAGAGATAGCGATATCGATACTCTTGAGGATCTTGTTCTCAACCAGGTAGGTGACATAGGGTATTTTCTTCTTCAGTGACTCCACGAAAGCAGATTCTGCTTTCTCTTCACTGATCAGGCCGTCCTGGATCAGACAACGTCCTAGTCCGCTGAGGTTTATTTGTGGTTTGGTCGTAGCCATCCTTTATTTTCGGTATTGTCTCTCGTGTGTCTTGCTATGGCGGCAGCTTACCCAGATTATTTAGAATCGACCTGGAAGTAGATGCTTGATTACGTTGATTGTATACCGCTTATCTATTTCTGCATCAATATGTTTCCTGATTACCCACTAGGCTCAGCTATTGAGCCTGTGGTACCTGCATAATGAAACCTACTGAATACAAGAGGTTTTTCATCATGCGGTAATCTCCCCATTAATAATGGGACTCAAAAGTAGTCACTGTTAAGCTGTCTGAGCCAGCTTCTGTATCGGGGTGATTCCACCTAAT
>JAHXHU010000388.1 GCA_025656375.1 Candidatus Thiodiazotropha sp. (ex Ustalcina ferruginea)
GGCAGGGGCATGAATAGGCTGTCAAAGATCGAGTGTCTTTTATGCCTGGGACGCATAAATGACATCACGAGATCGAAGACTCACTTGAGCGCGGTGAGCTTTGGTTTCTCAACGGCTGACTGGCTTTCAGTCATCGGTGATCAGCCACAGTTGAGAGAAGGTTTGGTTCAGCGTGATCGCCTGGTGATCTTTGGTGGCGGATTGCCTATCCGGGTCGATGGCGAACTGGTCGGTGCGATTGGTGTTTCGGGTGCATCGGAAACAGAAGACGAGGCGTGTGCCCGTGCCGGTATTGAAGCTATCGGCTTATCGGCCTGAACACAGACTCCCGCAGCGAACAACGGGAATTCATAGGACATTGGCGTACATACGGTGAACAGAATGAGAGAAGTGAAACACTTCATCAAGGGTGAATTTGTCGGCTCCGCATCAGGCAAGCTGTTTGACAATATCAACCCGGCTACCGGTCAGAAGATCGGTATTGTGCATGAAGCGGGAGCACCGGAAGTTGATGCAGCGGTTACTGCAGCACGTGCTGCTTTGGAGGGTGATTGGGGAAGAATGCCGTTGGCGGGGCGTGCTGATCTGTTGCACAAACTGGCGGATGGTATCACCGCCCGCTTTGATGAGTTTATGGAAGCCGAGTGCCTCGATACAGGTAAACCGCAAAAACTTGCCAGCCATATCGACATCCCCCGCGGTGCAGCCAATTTCAAGGTGTTTGCCGATGTGGTGAAGAATGTCCCCACTGAGAGCTTTATGCTCGATACGCCGGATGGGGCGGGTGCACTCAATTATTCACAGCGTACGCCCAAGGGTGTCATTGCTGTGATCAGTCCCTGGAATTTACCGCTGTTGTTGATGACCTGGAAGGTCGGCCCGGCGCTCGCCTGTGGTAACACGGTGGTGGTCAAACCGTCTGAGGAGACACCTTTCACCACAGCCCTGCTGGGTGAAGTGATGAACGAAGTCGGCATCCCGAAGGGTGTCTATAACGTGATTCATGGTTTTGGTCCGAACTCTGCCGGTGAGTTTCTGACCCGTCATAAGGGCGTAGACGGTATCACCTTTACCGGTGAGACCGGCACCGGTGCTGCAATCATGAAGGCAGCCGCCGACGACATCACCGATATCTCATTTGAACTGGGGGGTAAAAATCCTGCCATCGTGTTTGCCGACTGCGACATGGACAAGGCCATTGAAGGCACCTTGCGCTCCGCATTCGCCAATTGCGGCCAGGTCTGTCTGGGCACTGAAAGGGTCTATGTGGAACGTCCTGTCTATAAGGAGTTTGTCAGTCGACTCAAAGCGGGTACGGAAAACCTCAAGCTGGGTAAGTGGGACGATCCGGAAACCGACATGGGGCCGCTGATCAGTCAGGAACATCGCGACAAGGTGCTCTCCTACTACCAGAAGGCGGTGGATGAAGGGGCCACTGTCGTGACCGGTGGCGGTACCCCCGAAATGTCGACTGATCTGGCGCAAGGCTCCTGGGTAGAACCCACTATCTGGACCGGTCTGTCGGATGATGCCGCCTGTGTCCGTGATGAGATTTTCGGTCCCTGTTGCCATATCCGTCCCTTCGACGCTGAAGAAGAGGCTATCGAATTAGCCAACAGCACCGAGTATGGACTGGCGACCGCCATATGGACTGAAAACGTCTCACGCGCCCATCGGGTTGCGGGCAGGATCGAAGAGGGCATTGTCTGGGTCAACTCCTGGTTCCTGCGCGATCTGCGTACGCCCTTTGGTGGTGCCAAGCAGTCCGGTATCGGACGCGAGGGGGGTGTCCACTCCCTGGAGTTCTACACCGAACTGAAAAACATCTGTATCAAGCTTTGAGGAGTTATCGATGCTCAATGAACAACGCATCAAAGAACTGGGTGATGAACTCTTCAATGCCCTGATCAATCGCCAAATGGTCGATCCGCTCACCGATCGGGAGCCGGAGATCACCATTGAAGACGCCTATCACATCTCGCTGCAAATGGTCACCCGATGGATTGAGCAGGGCGAGACCATCATCGGTAAAAAGATCGGGGTCACATCCAAGGCGGTACAGAACATGCTGAATGTGTATCAACCCGATTTCGGTTATCTCACCGATCTGATGGTGTATGGCAACGGGGATGAAATGCCGATCAGTGAAAAGCTCATTCAGCCCAAAGCAGAAGGTGAAATTGCCTTCATGCTGAAGCGGGATCTGATCGGTCCGGGTATCAGTAACGCGGATGTATTGCGTGCCATCGAGGCCGTTATTCCCTGCTTCGAAATCGTCGATTCACGGGTACGGGACTGGAAGATCAAGATTCAGGATACGGTGGCGGACAATGCCTCCTGTGGTCTCTTCGTATTGGGTGACAGGGCGGTCGATCCCCGCAAAGTCGATTTGGCGACGACGGGCATGGTGGTCGAGAAAAACGGTGAGCTGCTGTCTACCGGTGCCGGTGCCGCTGCACTCGGATCTCCGGTAAATTGTGTCGCCTGGCTGGCCAATACCCTGGGTCGTTTCGGGATTTCACTGAAGGCAGGTGAAGTCATCCTGTCCGGCTCCCTGGTGCCTTTGGAGCCCGTAGTAGCCGGTGATTTCATGCGGGTGGATATCGGCGGTATCGGATCCGCTTCCGTCCGTTTCAGCTGAGATTAAACTGAGGTTTTGCCATGAGCCGTCTCGCTCCTCTGCCAATCGAACATGCTCCTGAACTACGGGAGCGGTTTGCCTTCTTCGAGAAAACCCTGGGATTCGTACCCAACAGCCTGTTGACCATGCAGCGTAAGCCCAAGCTGGTTGATGCCTTCATTCAGTTCAGTGCGCAGGTCTATGACCCGAATGGGGAGGTGGACCTTGGGTTCAAGCGTTTGGTAGCGAATGTGGCGAGTAGCGCTGCAGGGTGCCAGTACTGTCGCGCACACACAGCGGTCAGCGCCAAGCGTCACGGTGTCGCAATCGAGAAGCAGGAAGATCTCTGGAACTACCGCAACAGCGAACACTACAGCGAAGCGGAGTGCGTGGCCCTGGACTTTGCCCTGGCGGCTGCCTCCCAGCCCAATGATGTGACCGATGAACTATTTGAAAACCTACGCCTGCACTGGAGTGAAGCGGCGATTGTGGAAATCCTGGCGGTAATCGGCCTGTTCGGATTCTTCAATCGCTGGAATGACAGTCTGGCGACACCGCTGGAGGCTGAACCGTTGGAAACCGCCCAGGCGCATCTCGCAAAAAGCGGTTGGAAAGCGGGCAAACATAAGACTTGAACAGTCAACGAGGAAACGACCAATGAGCAAGATAAACGCAGCCCTGATCGGCTCCGGCAATATCGGTACCGATCTGCTCTACAAGGCACTGCGCAGTGACCGGATCAATCCGGTCTGGATGGTGGGTATTGATGCCGACTCCGAAGGTCTGGCGCGAGCACGCAAGCTGGGCTTGAAGACTACTCACGAAGGCGTGGACGGCATGGTGCCGCATATGCGGGAGGACAATGTTCAGATCTGTTTCGATGCCACCTCTGCCTATGTACATGGCGAGAACAATCGCAAAGTGCAGGCGCAGGGCTCGATCATGATCGATCTGACGCCTGCGGCAGTGGGTCCTTTCTGCGTGCCGCCGGTCAATCTGAAGGACCATGTGGGCAAGCGTGAGCTGAACGTCAACATGGTGACCTGCGGCGGTCAGGCCACCATCCCTATGGTGGCGGCAGTGAGCCGGGTTCAGCCGGTCAGTTACGGTGAGATCGTGGCTACCGTATCTTCCAAGTCGGCAGGTCCCGGTACCCGTAAGAATATCGATGAGTTCACCCAGACCACCGCCGGTGCAGTGGAGAAAGTGGGGGGTGCCAAGCAGGGTAAGGCAATCATTATCCTCAACCCTGCTGAGCCACCGTTAATGATGCGCGATACCGTGCATTGCATTACAGAAGATAAACCCGACCAGGCAGCCATTACCCAATCGATTCAAGAGATGATCCCGGAGGTACAGAAGTATGTGCCGGGCTATCGCCTGAAGAACGGGCCGGTCTTTGATGGCAACCGGGTAACCGTATTCATGGAGGTGGAAGGTCTCGGCGATTATCTGCCGAAGTATGCCGGCAATCTGGACATCATGACCGCCGCCGGTCTGCGTACGGCTGAGATGTTCGCAGAAGAGATTATTAACGGCACGCTGGTTCTGCAACCGGAAGTGGCTTGAGGAGTCCCCCATGAATCTGAACGGAAAGAAAATTACGATCCATGACATGAGCCTGCGTGACGGCATGCATGCCAAACGCCATCAAATTTCATTGGAGCAGATGGTTTCTGTTGCCTCCGGATTGGATGCGGCAGGAGTGCCGATGATCGAAGTCACCCATGGTGACGGTCTGGCGGGTGCCTCGGTGAACTATGGTTTTCCGGCGCATACGGACGAGGAGTACTTGCGTGCCGTGAGGCCCCATGTAAAGAACCCCAAAATCTCTGCACTGCTGCTGCCCGGCATAGGTACGGTACCGGAGCTGGAGATGGCCGCCGATTGTGGTGTGGATACCATTCGCGTAGCAACTCATTGCACCGAGGCGGACGTGTCGGAGCAACATATCACTAAATCCCGTGAACTGGGTCTGGATACGGTGGGTTTCCTGATGATGGCTCACATGGTGGGGCCGGAAAAACTTATCGAACAGGCCAGGATGATGGAGGGTTATGGCACCAACTGCATCTATGTGACCCTGCGGTTGAAAGCGGTGCGTGAGGCACTTCAACCGGAGACTGAGTTGGGATTCCATGGTCATCACAACCTCTCTCTGGGGGTTATCAATTCTCTTGCTGCTGTCGAGGCGGGTGCCAACCGTATCGACGGTTCAGCTGCCGGTATGGGAGCAGGTGCCGGCAACACGCCACTCGAAGTCTTTGTCGCAGTGGCAGAGCGGATGGGGGTGGAGACCGGAGTCGATCTGTTCAAGCTGATGGATGTGGCTGAGGATCGGGTCGTGCCCATGCTCGATCAACCGATCCGGGTTGATCGGGATGCGCTCACCCTCGGCTATGCCGGTGTCTACTCCTCCTTCCTGCTGTTCGCCAAGCGGGCTCAGCAACGCTATGGCGTCTCCTCCCGCGATGTGTTGGTGGAACTGGGCAGGCGCGGCATGATCGGTGGCCAGGAGGATATGATCGAGGATGTGGCGATGGAGATGGCCAAGGCGCAGGGAGTACAGCAATGAGCACCTTGAGCAACGCACAGATTGAAGAGCTGGCGGAGTATCTGGAGACCGCAGAGCTGGAAGTAAATGATGCGACCAAAATCACCGACCGTTTCCCCGATATGGACTTCGATGATGCCTATGACATCCAGTTTGAGATCCGTCGCCGCAAGGAGGCTCGCGGCATCGGTCTCAAGGTTGGCCTGACTTCCCGCGCCAAGATGAAACAGATGGGGGTCGAAACCCCGGTTTATGGCTTTCTGGCCGACTACTTCGATCGCCCGGATGGGGGCGAGATCGAGACCGATCAGTTGATCCATCCCAAGGTGGAGGCTGAGCTGGCCTTTGTCACCAAGGCACCCCTCAAGGGTCCGGGTTGTCACATCGGCAACGTCCTGGCGGCGACCGATTTCGTGATACCGGCAGTTGAGATCATCGACTCCCGTTATGAAAATTTTCGCTTCGATCGATCGCCGATAACGCTTCCTCCTCCCGTTTTGTGCTGGGTGGCCAGATGGCGGACCCGGCGGATGTGGATATGCGAACCCTCGGTGTGGTGATGGAGAAGAATGGTCAGATCGTCGAACTGGGCGCAGGGGCAGCTGTGCTGGGACATCCGGCTGCCAGCGTGGCGCTGCTTGCCAATATGTTGGGCGAACGGGGTGAGGAGATCCCTGCAGGTACCTTCATCCTGACCGGTGGTATCACGGCTGCGGTGGCGATGGAGAATGGCGACAGTCTGAATGTGCGTTATCAGGGACTGGGCAGTGTCGGCATGCGATTTGTATGATCTGCCCACCCAAGAGGAAAACCTATGAACAGCCTACAACAGCGGAACATCAGAAAGGCCTTTTTCGCCCTTACGCTGTCTCTCTTCATGGTCGGGTTGATCGGTTGTGAAGCACCCTTGGATCTGGCGTTGGTGGAGCGTGAAATCGACTTGCCGATTCACCGGTTCGATCAATTAAAAGCAGCTGCAAGCAATCATCAGCGGATCGTGACAGTGGGTGATTTTGGTACTGTACTGACCAGCGTTGATCAAGGTGAGAGTTGGCAGCGTACCCAGTTGCCCAGTAAATCATCGCTGATATCAGTCGCCAGTTGCGAGGATGGCAGCTTTGCCGCCATCGATACGGTACGTAAGGTTTGGATAACCGATGCTGAGGGGGGTGATTGGCGGGCAGTTCAACTGGAGACCATGGAGAGCCCGATGTCGATCAGCTGTGATCCACATGGCAGGCTGTGGGTGACAGCAAGCTTCAGTACCTTGATTCAGAGTGATGAAACGCGGGA
Source organism: Candidatus Thiodiazotropha sp. (ex Ustalcina ferruginea) (assembly GCA_025656375.1). Taxonomy (GTDB): domain Bacteria; phylum Pseudomonadota; class Gammaproteobacteria; order Chromatiales; family Chromatiaceae; genus Thiodiazotropha. The sequence continues at coordinate 6,468 of JAHXHU010000388.1, forward strand.
AAACACTGGCAGGAAGTCTCTCAGCAAGAGGATATGCAGTTTACCGCAATCCAGTGGTTGGATAAGGAACACGCCATCGTGACCGGTGAATTCGGTTCACTCTACATTACCGAGGATAGCGGGGAGAGCTGGGAGCGTGGTAACGATATACCTAATGAGTTCTATCCTATGGCTACCTGGTTCCGCACCATGAACGAGGGTTGGGTAGCAGGACTCAGCGGTACCATCCTCCATACCAATGACCGGGGAGTGACCTGGACGCGTCAAACATCGGTCAGCAACACCCCCATCTATAATTTGATCCCTCAAGGAGATCGGCTCTATGCAGTGGGTGATAGTGGCACATTGTTGCAGTTGAATGACAATCACTGGGGGCGGGTTCCAAATGCACCGCGCCTATTCTCCTATCTGATTACCGCTATACCGCAAGGTGATGAAAAGTTACTGGTGATGGGTGGTCAGGGAACCATCAGTCCGATACAGACTACGTCTGCCGGGAGTGCCCAATGACCATGCATGCTTTCTCGCACTGGCTGAAGAATATCGATGACCTGGTCTTCAAATATCCTAAGATTTTTCTGGCAGTCATTGCTGCATTAACACTCTTTTTTGCGATCCAGGTGCCGAAGGTACAGATGTATTCGGATTTTGCCGACCTGCTGCCCCAGGAGCATGAGTACATCAAATTGCATAACTCCATCCGTGATACCTTCGGCGGCACCAACAATGTGGTGATGGCGGTCGTGGTCAAAGAGGGTGATATCTTCTCCGAGGAGACACTGGCGCGTATTCATCGCATTACCCAGGCCGTGGATAACGTCAGTGGTGTGAACCATAATCTGCTGGCCAGTCTTACCCACCGCACCTCGCGCAAGGTCTGGCTTACTGATACCGGTGATGTGAATTCCCAGCCCTACTATGACCCGCTCAAGGAGCGTTGGTCGGTCGAGGAACTGGATAAACTGCGCGACGATGTCATGAGTAATCCTCGGGTATTCGGTTTGCTGGTCTCTCCCGATCTGAAAGCGGCACTGATCAAGGCTCAGTTCAATGAAGGGCAGTTGAACTATGGCGAAATATTTAACCAGTTACAGCAGATCCGGGAACATGATATGGTTGATGGGGTGGATATCTACGCCACTGGTCAGCCCATGTTATGGGGTTGGGTCTACAGCTATCTGGATCAGCTGTTTCTCATCTTCACTACCACCGTGGGCATTATGCTGTTCCTGCTGATCATCTATTTCCGTCGCGCCTACGGCATTCTTCTACCCCTGTTCGGCATTACTATCTCGGCGATCTGTGGTTTGGGTATCTTGTCATTATTGGATTACAACCTGGATCCTCTGACCCTGGTGATTCCATTTCTGATCTCTGCCCGGGCCATGTCTCACGCAATACAATTAGTGCAACGGTTTTATGGTGAGTTGGAAGAGGTGGGTGATTCCCGCGAAGCCGCACACCGAACCTTTGACTCCCTGTTCCGTCCCGGCAGTCTTGGTATCGTTTCGGATGCTATCGGATTACTACTGATTGCCCTGGGATCGGTGCCGATCAATGTGAAGCTGGGTATCTACGCTTCGTTATGGGCTGTCTGTGTAGTGTTTACCGTATTGATCACTGTACCTTTGTTGTTGTCCCTGCTGCCGAAACCGAAATCTGCCGCTGAACGGCCTGTCGGGGAAGATGCCCTGTTCGGCAAAGTGGCGGCGTTGGTTGCCAACCGCCAGGGTGGTTGGATAACGCTGGGATTAGCAGGTGTCATTCTGCTTGTGGGTGCCCAGCTTAGCAGCCGGGTGCAGATCGGTGAGTCGGAGCCGGGTTCACCGATTCTTTATCTGGATCACGACTACAATGTCTCGTCCAAGGTGATCAATGAGCGCTTTCCCGGTTCTGAGGAGCTCTACATTGTCGCCAGGACCGACCAGAAGGGTGGCATGAAGCGTCCTGATGTACTCCAGTCGATCGAGGATTTCCAGAATCATATGCTGCTCGATCCCGAACTGGGAGGTGTCAAGGCGGTGCCTGATCTGGTGAAGCAGGTAAACCGAATATTTCATTCAGATGATCCACGCTGGGCGATCATTCCCGATACCGAAGCCTACGTTGGTGGTCTGATGTTTGCCTACATGGCCTCCAGTCCTGTACCGGGAGCGCTCAAAGAGTTTGTGGACACCGATGATCAGGTTGCCAACATCGTTTTCTTCTACAAGGACCATCAAGCCAGAACTATCCGCCGTGCCATCCATCGCGCCAAGGAGTGGATAAACGACCCTGCTAACCATGTTGAAGGGCTGCACGTCGAACTCGCAGGTGGTTTGGTCGGTGTTACGGCAGCTATGAATGAGTCTGCCTATGAAAGTAATATGTTGATCCACTGCTGTCCCATAAATACTTAACGAGAAAGGCCTGAAAACCCCCTTGTTTTGATACAATGAAATCGCGACAAGTCATTGATC
>JAHXHU010000295.1 GCA_025656375.1 Candidatus Thiodiazotropha sp. (ex Ustalcina ferruginea)
GTGGCCTTATCTGGCTGATAGGGCCACTCCTTGAACCCTACCCATTGATGTTGCGTACCCTGATCCTCACCGGCATTGCAGTCCCCCTGACCTTTCTGCTGATGCCCTTGCTGACAAGGGTTTTCAAAAACTGGTTGTATTCGTAACAGAAAATCAACTCAAGCCACAGTTCGCCGCTTTGTCTGAATGCTCTTGTGGTCAAATGGGTAGCGTTCAGGTCTAAGAGTCGACAAGAAAGCTTGCATATACTCAGTCAGAACTCACCCGTTTATCCAAATTCAACCACCTGGTGATAGACCTGGAAGAGACCCATCGCTTATGTCTGTCTCATTTGAAATTGGCATATTGCCCAACCGACCGGTCAGCGAATGCTTATCGTTGGCCAGACAGGCCGAGGAGTGCGGCTATGGCGGTGTCTGGGTTGCCGATTCCCAATGCGTTATGCGGGATGCCTACATACTACTCTCGCAGATTGCATTGCAGACTTCACATATCCAGGTAGCTGCCGGGGTAACCAATGCCATCACCCGACATCCGGCAGTACTGGCCAGTAGTTGGGCAACCAAGGATGAAGTGTCCCGTGGGAGAGCGGTACTGGGTATAGGTGTTGGCGAGAGTGCTATACATACACTGGGGCTCAAACCTGACCGGCTTGCAGCCCTGGAGAAAAAGATCATGCTGCTGCGGGCACTGATGAAGGGGCAGGAAGTGGAGTACGAGGGTCGTTCATTCCGCCTGACCTGGTGTGATAGCGAAGTGCCTATTGTTATGGCCTGTTCCGGACCCAAATCCCTGCAGTTGGGTGGCAGGGTTGCCGATGGTGTGCTGTTCCAGGTGGGGGCCGATCCTGCGTTCGTGCGCTATGCACTGGATAACATCCGCCAGGGTGAGGAACAGGCAGGACGACGGATTGAAGATATAAAACTCTATATGCGTGTTGCAACGGCTGTGTCGACACAGCGCGACAAGGCCCGTGATCAGATCAAGGGGTATGCCTCGGTAGCCGCCGGCACAGTATTCAAAACAGTTCCCCGTGACTACTTTACAGATGAATCATGGCAACAACTCGACACATTCAAGGCGAAGTATGACTATTTCGAACACGGCAGCAATCGGGCCAAACACCAGGCACTGCTGACCGACACTATTCTTGATGCCGTCTGTATAGCCGGTACGCCGGAAGAGGCAATTCCCCGTTTTAAGGCCCTGGCGGATATGGGTATAGATGCCTTTGTATGGCCAGCCAATATGGCGGATGCGGAACACTTTATTCATACCTTTGCCGATCGGGTGATGCCTGAGTTTACGGTTAAGGAGCAGGTCAACACAGGTGGATGATGCGGCAATGAGCAACAGTGAGGAAATGCTGGCAAGTGATGCCGCAGGGTCACGTTTGTTTATCATCGGCGGCATGTTGTTGATCGTGGCGGGTATGATTTTCGGTGATTTGTACGCTGTCTTCATATTGCATCCCAATGTAGATCAAATCTCATCGACACTGGCAGCAGCAACATCGGCGATATCGAGCCATGATGCTGAGGCGGTTTGGCAGCATTTCGGTCAACTCGGTGGCTACCTGGAAAACGCAGGGACCAAGAAAGATACCCATGTGCATATTATTCAGGTCGGGTATCTGGCCCTGCTGTTGGCATTTCTGCAATCCCGGGTTCTTTTGAATGATCGTTTCAAAGTGATGCTTGCCCGTCTGTTTTTGGTGATGGCAGTGGTACTGCCGGTATCCATTTTTCTGATTCATTATGTCGGGTTGGTTTACAGTCCCTTGGAAACGATCGGATGGGCCAGCATCAGTGCAGACCTGTCGGGATTGCTGTTGGCCTTCGTTATCCTTATTCAGCTATGGGGACTCTTGGGAAGTGCAAGGCGTCAACCAGAGACTGGCCCCTTCTCTCCTGCCTTGGGTGGGATCGGCTGGATGTTGCTGAAGGGGGGAGCCGTGTTAGTGCTGCTTGGGTTTTTGTTCGGTGCCTGGTATGCAGGGGTGCAAATGCAAACTCATGAAGTGCGTGAATTGACAATCCTGGGACAGATAGTTGAACAGGCACATGCTGCAAATCAGACCGCTGCAGCGCAGTCACTGCTGGCCTATGGTCAGTTGCAGGGAGAGCGGGCGGTGGCAATAGCCGCCCATGCCCACATGGTGGAATTCGGCATATTGGCGATGATGACATCACTGATACAACCTTTCATTTTTCTGTCACTGGTTTGGCGACAACGTCTGGCTATGATGTTGCTTATTGGCGGTGCCCTGTTGCCGGTTGCTGTCTATGCGGAGATTTGGTTCGGCTTGTTGGCGGGCGGTGTCGCGGATATTGCCGGATTGATGGTTATTATCGCCTTAACCTGCATGCTGGCCGGTGTATTGCGACATACCGGAGCCCAGGACAGTCGGGGAGAAGTCCGATGAATGGATCGCAAAAACTGTTGATCAGCGTAGGCCTGGGTTTAGTGGCCATCAGTATGCTGTATGGTTTTTATTATGCTGTATTCGATGAGCATCAGACACTTGAGAAGATTGGTCTTTCAATGGCGGGTGGTTTTGCCAAGGCGGCAGAGGGCAATCTTGCTGCAGCCCATGAATCCCTGCAAACCTACGCCGGAACACGAATCGAGTATCTTCGTGAAGTGCACGGTCACAGTCATATGGCTGCATTGGGTACCCTGTTGATATTGTTGGGCCTGTTTCTTGAACGCATTATAGCATCAGAAGGGAATCGCTGACTGATTGCATGGGTGATGGTTATTGGTGCGGTTTGCTTACCTCTTGGTGCATGGCTCGATGCCATGATTCCAGCACCCGTTCCTAAAGGTATGTCGATTATCGGTACCTTTTGTCTTGTGTTGGGTATGGCAAGCATGATTATCAGCCTGCTATTCGCTTCCCCTGACAAGGATGGCTAAGGTAGCGAAAATTGAACAGGCAACTCCTGCTCGGTTTCAAGGCCTTTGATGTCCATGAGTTGTTGTGTCATTTCGCAGCCAGAAAGGCAGGCTACTACCAGCGCCGGGGATTGAACGTTTTATTACGGGATATCACGTTTACCGGATATGAGCATTCATCATTGCCTGTTTTCAGTACGGCTTGCGCAGCGGGCTTGATGGATATCCTGAACGGGAAGGAGAAGCGCCTGTTATTGGTTGTTATGCAAAGACCGCTATTCTGGTTGTTTGGTGGAGCCGGTATCGAGAATATTGAACAACTTGATGGAAGCAGCGTCGCCGGCTATGTGGATTTTGCACCGCCTGCACATTTTTTAAATTGGATATTGGCTGATGTGTCGTTGGATCGAACCCCCGATATTCAACCCGTGCGTGATGACCTTGCTCGTCTTGGTTTGTTGTTGTCAGGTGAAGTTGATGCCAGCCTGTTCAGTTCTGCCGTGAGTCCTGCCTATCTGGAAACCTTTGGCTTAAATAAGCTCTCTTCACCAGCGGAACTGCTGCAATTTCCTACCACAGGTCTTGCAACAGAGATGAGTGTGATTGAACAGCAACCTGAATTGGTTGAAGCGTTGGTTGCCGCCCATGCTGAGGCCCTGGCACTGTTACGCAAGGATATGGATTTTATCTGCTCAACAATAAAAGAGATGCCCCTGCTTGGCGACCCTGCCGGTTTGATTCCTACGCTTCGCGGTGCGCTTACCAAGGATGGCCATGTCACAGAATCAGTCGGTCGATCCTCTCTTCTGCGTATGGCACAAAGCATGGGTAGTGGATCATCGAGTCTGGATCACTCGGCACTATTTGATTTTTCAGCATTGAACAGGTTTTTGAATTGAATAAAAATCACCATAGCTTGCAGCTCATGGCGCCGAGCACTATCCCATTGATCAAACCGGGGGATGACCTGGCGGCGATTTTGATTCAAACCATGAAGGATCAAGGACTGGCGTGGGAGGATCGGGATATCCTTGTGATTGCTCAGAAAATCGTCTCCAAGGCAGAGGGGCGTTACGTTAGGCTGGACGATGTACAGCCCTCTGCGGAAGCCCTTCGTTTGGCCCGGATATGCCAGAAAGATCCGCGTTTGGTGGAATTGATTCTCGAGGAATCGACGAGTGTAGTGCGAGCCACACCCCATGTGCTGATTGTTCGCCATCGCCTTGGATTTATCAGTGCAAATGCCGGCATTGACCATTCCAATATTGACGATGGGCATCAACAAGTACTGCTGTTACCCGAAAATCCGGATGCCAGTGCACAAGCCTTGCGGGAACGCATTCAACAACAGACAGGCCTCTCACCTGGTGTGGTCATCAACGACAGCTTCGGCAGGCCTTGGCGCTTGGGGACTTGCGGTGTCTGCATTGGTAGCTCGGGTATCGTGACGCTGAAGGACTTCAGAGGCGCGCAGGATCTATCTGGGCAGCGTCTTGAGGTAACCGAAGTGGCATGGGGTGATGAGTTAGCAGCTGCGGCCTCCCTGCTAATGGGGGCCACCAATGAGGCAAGGCCGGTGGTGATCGTTCGCGGTCTTTCCATCACAGGATCAGGGGATGGTGCTGATTTGATACGTCCGTTGGCCGAGGACCTGTTTTTATAATCCTGGAATCCTCAGTTGACCGCTATGCATAGAATCAAACAGGTTGAAAATATGGGCTTTTTTCTTACATGGACAATTCACCTTTTAGAGGAGCATCGCTACACCGCAAATGGCACCCTTTACGGTGTTTAACTGAGGATTTCAGGATAATGGTACAAAATAGAAAAAATATCTGGCGCTCTGCGGTGGCGTCGGCGGTGCGAAACTGGCACTGGGATTAAGCCGGGTCGTTGAACCTGAGTCACTTACCATCGTGGTCAATACCGGTGATGACTTTGAACACCTGGGTTTACTGATCTGCCCGGATATAGATACCGTTACCTATACACTGAGTGGTGTCGTTGAAACCCAGCAGGGATGGGGAAGGGCAGGCGAGAGTTGGAATGTACTTGATCAGGTAGAAAAATTGGGTGGTGAGACCTGGTTTCGCCTCGGCGACAAAGATATAGCCTTGCACCTGTTACGCCGTTCATTGCTGGAAAAGGGTCTCACTTTAAGTGAAGTAACTGCACAGATTAGCCAAACAATGGCTATCGACCCTCCCATCATACCCATGAGTGACAATCAGGTACGAACCGAAGTACTGGTTGATGAAGGTGTGATGCCATTCCAACACTACTTTGTCAAACAACGGTGCCAGCCCAGGATCTCCGGTATTCGTTATGCAGGCGTAGAGAAGGCAGCTGCTGCAACTGGGTTTGTCGATGCATTGAATGATGCTGAACTGGCCGGTGTGATTATCTGCCCCTCAAATCCATTTTTAAGTATCGATCCCATACTGGCATTACCGGGTATCAGTAAGTTACTGCGTAATATGACTGTGCCTGTCATTGCAGTTTCTCCCATCGTGGGTGGAGAGGCGATCAAAGGCCCAACCGTGAAGATAATGCAGGAGCTGGATATGCCGGTGGCACAGCAGGCCATCGCTGATCACTACAACGGCCTCATTTCCGGACTTATAATAGATAGAGTCGATAAGGAGACAGTTTCAACATTGAAAAAAAGTGTGGCCGTTCATGTTAGCGAAACCGTTATGACAACCACTGAACAGAAAGTCAGTTTGGCGAATCAGTGCCTGGCGTTCATTGATCAGCTGGAGAAGTGTTCATGAACGAGATTTGGGCATTGGTCCCATTGAAAGCATTGGCGCAAGTGAAAAACCGCCTTGCACCTGTGTTGACCGCGGAATTACGCAGAGAGTTAGTATTGGCGATGGCGCAAGATGTTGTTTCGGCACTACTTGATGTTGATCTCATCACACGGGTCTTGCTGGTGACCCATGAGTCATCGGTAGCCCATTTGTTCAGTACCATGGGAGCAGACAATTTCAAACCAGAGCAGGGCGGTGGACTCAATACAGAGCTGGAACAGGCGGTGGATTATGCCACAGCACAGGGTGCCAGGCAGATTTTGATAGTTCATGCGGATCTCCCTCTGTTGACTCCATTTGTTTTACGTGAGTTTATCACTGCAGCTTCCCCTGGCATCACCCGGGCAGCCGCCTGTAAAACCAGAGCAGGGACCAATCTGTTATTGACAGCGTTGCCGTTGAGATTCCCCCTCGTTTTTGGATCCAATAGCCTGAGAGCGTTTCGTAAAAGTTTTATTACACAAGGCAGGACACTGGATGTCGTAAAGCATCCCCAACTCGCCATGGATATAGATACGCCAGACGATTTGCATAATCTGTTACACCCGTCTGAAGCGGGCTATCCAGTAGGAAGAGCGACAAGGAAATATTTAGTCAGGAGGGAGATAGATCTGATCAACGATGCAGAAACCGGTCGTTGGAAGTTTGCCGGTACAAACTGAATAAAAGTTTATAAGAATCTAGCCTCCTCCAAGCATCTGAAAAGTTACCACGGTATCACCCTCTTTCAACTCACACTCAGACCAGGTGCGGTTGCAAATAACCCGGTGATTTACAGCTATCACGGTGTTGGGTTCGAAGGGCGGTAACTGCTCAACCAGGGTGGTGAGAGATGCCTTCTCAGGCAGATGATGCGGTGTGTCGTTCAAAGTGATGTTCATGGGCTGATCGTTCCTGCTTGATATGACTTTGGATAAAAGTCCAACATATAAACATGCCACATTGTCTTAAATATACTAGCAGCTATGAAAATTGGTACCAATTTCTTTTTTTATTGATTCAAAGGAACAGCCATGTAGGGTGCGGCTCTGCCGCACCGAATGCTCTGTCTACAGATCCAGGTCCCGTTAAGACAATCTATAACGATAATCACTATTCTGTCACAAGACCAGACGTGGACACGGTGCGGCAGGGCCGCACCCTACGGCTTAATCAGATACACATAGAGTGCAGCGTGGACTTACCTCATACTAAGTAAGTTTGGATGAATAGAATCACTAGATTCCGGGCCAACGCTTCGCTTTTACCTGAACAGTGAATTGATCGTGGTTTCACTCAGTAGGTCATCAATCAAACCTGGAAATATGTAGAAACTCTTTTTGAAAAAAACATCTAAAAAAGTACTGTTTTTATTCTGCCAGTGTAAGTATTTAAAGGGGGATGCACTGGTAGTCAATGGCCCCGCCTTGTCAGGCAAGACGGCTCGGCAAAGCCAAAATAGGCTGAACAAATCGCCCTTCGTTCGGCTTATCTGCTTTTATTAAACCGGTTCGAAGATTCATTGCTTTTAATGAAAATTTGTCTGCTAATCGTTGCTTCGCTACTGTACCACCGGACTTGGCATAGGTGGATTTATTGAAGAAACTTTGACATCTTTTTTCGAATAGACCGGAAACAAGAGCTTAGTGACTTCCACAATCAATTACTGATTGCTTTTAAAGAATCTAATCGTTTCCGAATAAAAAGGTGGTTGATTGGTTTCAGTATGAGTTAGCGGAGTTTGGACGTTGGTGGTGACATGATCGTTGGAGATTATTGCTATGGCCGCCTTGCCCAATTGGAACGATATTTTTCTTCTTGAGAAACAGCTCGACGCCGACGAACGTCTGGTTCGTGACACCGCTTACGAGTATTGCCAGGACAAGCTCATGCCCAGGGTGCTAAGCGCCAACCGGGAGGAACGTTTCGACCAGGAGATTCTTTCCGAGATGGGTGAATTGGGGTTCCTGGGAGTCACTATCGACGGCTACGGTTGTGCCGGACTGAACTATGTCAGTTACGGTCTTATTGCCCGCGAAGTAGAACGGGTTGATTCAGGTTATCGCTCTGCCATGAGTGTGCAGTCAAGCCTGGTTATGCATCCGATCGATGCCTATGGAAGTGAGGTGCAAAAAGAGAAGTACCTGCCCAAGCTGGCAACGGCTGAATTGATTGGTTGTTTTGGGCTTACTGAGCCGGATGCCGGATCAGACCCGGGAGGCATGAAATCACGGGCGAAAAAAGTGGACGGAGGTTATCGTCTTAGTGGTAACAAAACCTGGATTACCAATTCCCCCATTGCCGATATATTTGTGGTCTGGGCAAAAGACGATGAGGGTGTGATACGCGGCTTTATCCTTGAAAAAGGCATGCAAGGGTTGAGTGCACCCAAGATAGACGGCAAGTTCAGTCTGCGTGCTTCCATTACCGGGATGATCATGATGGATGATGTGTTTGTTCCGGATGAAAATGCTTTTCCCGATATAGGTGGTTTAAAGGGGCCATTCGGTTGTCTTAATCGTGCCCGCTACGGGATTGCCTGGGGCACCCTGGGCGCTGCCGAAGCCTGTTGGCATGCTGCCCGTCAATACACCCTGGAGCGTAAACAATTTGGCCGTCCCCTCGCTGCTACACAGTTGGTGCAAACCAAACTTGCCAATATGCAAACTGAGATCGCACTTGGTTTACAAGCTGTGCTAAGGGTGGGCCGGATCATGGACGAAGGCAATTGGGATCCCACCATGATTTCACTGGTTAAACGCAATAATTGCGGTAAGGCGTTGGAGATCGCACGTCATGCCAGAGATATGCACGGCGGTAATGGTATTGCTGATGAATACCATGTGATCAGGCATATGATGAATCTTGAGGCGGTAAATACCTATGAAGGTACCTACGATATTCACGGATTGATACTGGGTCGGGCGCAGACAGGCATCCAGGCGTTTACCGGTTAGCTTTCGATTTTTGATAGTGGTATAGGACGAGCAGGGCCGACATTAATCGGTACCCGCTGATACTGAAACCATGACGGGAGAGTGACGATGATGGTTGATGAGTGTCAATCAGGAGAGAGTCTTCTCAGCGAGGAAACTCCATGCGAGCATTGCGGGGTTTTTACCTTGGGTCACTGCTGTCCCATAAATACTTAACGAGAAAGGCCTGACCCCCCCTTGTTTTGATACAATGAAATCGCGACAAGTCATTGATCAACAAA
>JAHXHU010000135.1 GCA_025656375.1 Candidatus Thiodiazotropha sp. (ex Ustalcina ferruginea)
CGTCCGGGGCCATAACAGGTTGTCGAAGATCGAGTCGATTTCGGGGACTTGGAAGTCCCGAAATCCATCATGAGATCAAAGACTCTCTTGGACAGCACTGATGATATCTTCCGAGTCGGTATAGCCGGAGATAATCATGCGAATGACTTCAGGCCATTGATCACGAACCTGCTTGAGGAACTCCACACCCGTGATATCCGGCATACGCTGATCACAGAGTATGATCTGTACCCACTCATTTTCCAGAATCTCTGTTGCCTCCTTGACGTTCTCCGCAATCTGAACATCGAAGTCGTCTTGCAGTATACGTTGTAAAGTCTCAAGTCCACGCACTTCATCATCGACAATTAATACAGTAGGTAGACTGCTCATGAGACATGCTTCCATTTAGAGGCCATACGGCGGTGGCTGGCAATAGTCAGGGGGGTGCGTGACTTTGGCACCTTATGCACAAAATTATAACGAGCCACATGATAACTGGGATCGAACCCATAGAAGTTACGTTTCATCTGCTCCAGTTCCTCCTCACGATATCGGGAGAGGGGTTTTGTCTGTTCATCCGCCTGTCGCCGCACGTTCTTATAATGTAGACATTCAATAAAGGCTGGGGTACGAACCGCCGCTTCCGCCAGCAAGCGAACCTGGGATATAAACTCACCCCCTCTTTGTTTGATCTCCCGATCTGCCAACTGCAACTCGACGGCCTGACGGGTACTCAACGGCAGACGGTTATCGATGATGACTTCGGCGTGCTCTTCACCTACATAACGGGGCAATAGATAGGTCCAGTATTCTGAGCCATAGAGATTCCCCATATCCTTGTAGTGGGGATTCAGGATTATCCCTTGCCTCACCCAGACCTCATCGGCTGCCCGGGCCAGAAAAACCCCACCTGCACCGGCATTACCTTGCAGTGCAGCTATGGTCAGATGGCTGTCAGTGTTGATGATTTCCAATGCCAGATCATCGATGGCATTGATGTTACGCCAAGACTCGTCGGCTGCGCTCTCTGCAGCTTCGATAAGATTCAGATGCATCCCATTGGACCAGTAATCGGCCCCCCCAAACAGCACGATTGCCTGCGTATTCTGTTGTGTTGCCTGTTTGTAGGCCTTTAGCAACGCCATACACTGGCGAGTACTCATTGCACCATTATAGAAAGGAAAGTGGAGGTACCCTATACCGTTTTGCTGCTCATACCAGATCTCCCTGTAACCCGACCGTTCATCTGCTTCGATCTCGGGCAATCCAGCAACTTCATCAGCCACCAGCTGTGTAGCCGGCAGCTTGAATGGATGTTCTATCGCTTTGTCTTTCAAGTGCCCGATCCACACAGCACCATCTTGCGTCGCCCGGCAGATGGCTGGACCACAACGGGCAATGACTTCACCGGGCTCTCCCTGCAGAGTAGGCTCTGGCATGGCATCATAGAGAAACAGTTCACGGCCAAAGATATCATCCTTAACACCAGGGAATCCGTCTGCACTGCGAATCTTGCGCAACACCTCGCCACTGTTGTCCTGTTGCCAATCGATAGCACGGTCACACTGTCTCATCAACGGTTGCCACTCTCCCGTTATTGAAGGATCATCGGGATTCAATGGCTCAGGACGGAACGCCTTGTCGGTACAACGATCAACTGCCAGCACGACAGCCTTCACAGCAGCCTCCGTCACCTCATTGCGATAGAGACTGCCTTTACTCGTTTCTCGCATTTTAAAATCAACACTCGACCAGATCTCTCCTGCATCCATTTCGGCATTGGCCTGCAACACGGTCACACCCCATTTTGGCATGTCCTGCAGGATGGCCCAATCGAGTGCCGATGGACCTCGATCACCACGGATTCCCGGATGAACCACAAAACAGGTGGTGTTACGCCAGATCCCATCAGGAATCGCTCTTTTGAGAAAGGGTGCAATGATCAGTTCTGGCTGGTAGAGGGTGACTGCTTCCAATGCAACCGCATCATTGATATCGAATTCGACTGAGACTTCGTGACCTTGCTCTTGCAACTCCGCGAAGAGACGCTGGGTCAGGCTGTTGAAGGCATGTGTCAGGAAAAGGATTCGCATCGGACTAACAAATCCTCGGCAACTGTTCACCCGATAGCCAGTCGACTACCCGGCTGCCACCAAACAGGGTCTCCATCTGCACAAAGTGATGCGGGTCCTCGACCACTTCACCGATAATCCGGCTTTCCCGGCCCAGTGGGTCGTCACGCATGACCGGTAGTAACTGTTCAGCATCCTGTTTCGAACAGATGCAGAGGAGTTTGCCTTCATTGGCCACATAGAGGGGATCGAGCCCTAACAGTTCACAGGCTGATGCCACTGCAGGTTTTACGGGTATCTCCGATTCGGTCAGCCGCATTCCCACCTGAGACTGCATCGCCAGTTCATTAAGTGTTGTCGCAACCCCACCACGGGTCGGGTCACGCAGGCAGTGAATAGTCGGCGCACAGTCCACCATCTTCTCGACCAACCGATGCAGTGATGCGGAGTCTGATTCTATGCTGGTTTCAAACTCCAGATTCTCTCTGCTGGACATGATCGCAACGCCATGATCACCGATGCTGCCGCTGAGCAGAATCAGATCACCGGGACGCGCCTGGTCACCTGAAATCCGAACGCCTTCAGGTACCACGCCGATACCCGTGGTGGTAATAAAGACACCGTCTCCCTTGCCCTTCTCCACCACTTTAGTATCACCGGTCACCACCGGCACTCCAGCCGCATTCGCGGCCTCGCCCATACTGGCAACGATACGATCCAGATCGGCCAGCGGGAATCCTTCCTCAAGTATGAAGCCTGCTGAGAGATAGCGTGGTATTGCACCCGACATAGCCACATCATTGATCGTGCCATGCACTGAGAGTGATCCGATATCACCCCCGGGAAAGAACGGGGGATAGATCACATGACCATCCACACTCATCACCATGCGACCGGCTGTTACATCAAAGGCAGCCTGATCATTAGCCTGGCGCAACAAGGCATTATCGAAGTGTTTGACAAACAGCTCATCAATCAATTGGGCCATTGCCCTGCCGCCGCTGCCATGGGTCATATCGATCCTGCCGTCATGGGTATCGAGGCGTAATGGGAAACGTTTAACCACTGCACTCATGTGTTGGCTCCGTAGTTGCTAGTGCATTGAATAGATCTGTTATTTATCCGCAGATGAACGCTAATCACCACAAACTCACGCACGCTGCTGCACTGGCTGACGGAAACGTCCATAACTCCAGTAAGCGGCGCAGGCACCCTCTGATGAGACCATACAGGAACCCATGGGATTTTCCGGTGTACAAACGGTGCCGAACAACTTGCAGTCCGTCGGCCGTTTCGCGCCCCGTAGGATGGAGGGACATTCGCATCCCTTGACATCTTTGGCTTGGGAGACAGGTAGGGGGAAGCGCTTCTCCGCATCGAATAATTGATACGTTTTTTTAATCTTCAAGGCACTGTAGGGAACCGTGCCAAGACCCCGCCACTCAAAGCTGCGACGCAGCTCGAAGACATCCGCCACCCGTTGCTGCGCTTTTTGATTCCCGTCACGGCTCACTACTCGGGTATATTCATTCTCCACTTCGTATCGCCCTTGATTGAGCTGACGGATCAGCATCAAAGCCGACTGCATCACATCCAGGGGTTCAAAGCCTGCGATCACCACCGGCCTCTGAAACTCCTCGGCAAAAAATTCATAGGGACGACTGCCGATGATGGAGCTGACATGGGAGGGTCCGAAAAAACCATCGATAGAGACTGAGCCGATCTCTCTCACTTCAGGTGACTCAAGGATGTTCTGGATTGCCGCAGGAGTCAGTACATGGTTACAGAAAAGTGAAAAGTTTTTCAGCCCCTCTGCATTCGCCTGTTGGATGGCCACAGCGCTGGGCGGTGTTGTGGTCTCAAAGCCGATGGCAAGGAACACCACCTCCCGATCAGGATTTTCCCGGGCGATACGCAGGGCATCCTGTGTGGAATAGACCATACGCACATCACCGCCGTCTGCTTTCACTTTAATCAGACTGTTGCGTCCACTGGCAGGCACTCTGAGTAGATCCCCATAGGTACAGAGAATCACTTGCTCCGCTTCCACCAGGTGAATGGCCTCATCGATACGCTTGATCGGTAGCACACAGACTGGGCAGCCAGGACCATGTACAAACTTCACATTATCCGGCATCAGGTCCTGTACCCCATAGCGAAAAATGGCATGGGTATGACCACCGCAGAACTCCATCAAGTTATAATTCCTCGATGGATCTGACTCATCTTTAATCGCAGCAGACAGTCGTTTGGCCAGTTTGTGCTGGCGGAATTCGTCGACATATTTCATTGAATCACTCCCGCCTGGGCAAACAGTTGCAGGGTACGCTCCGCCTCCTCCTCACTGACTTTATTCAAGGCATAGCCAACATGAATGAGCACAAAGTCATCCACCTGTACATCATCGACCAAGGCCAGGGAGATGCTCTTTTTCACCTCACCTAACAGCACTGTGGCGTTCTCACCCAGATCATCGATTGCGACTACTTTTGCTGGAACTGCCAAACACATAATTTATAACTCTAAAAATGGTTCGTGTTCATCCCCTATACTGCCAGTGCAGGGTGTCCGACCAATACTATCTGACGTGTTACCGCAATCCATTGATACCAGGCCTGCATCCCTTCGCCTGTGGTAGCTGACAGTTGTATTACCTTGATACGTGGATTGACCTGCTGCGCATAAGCGATACAGCGCTCCACATCGAAACTGAGATAGGGTAATAAGTCGATCTTGTTCAACAACATCAGATCAGCAGCATGGAACATATCGGGATATTTAAGGGGTTTATCCTCTCCTTCGGTGACAGAGAGGATCGCCACCTTGTGTGCCTCACCCAGATCGAATGCAGCTGGACAGACCAAGTTACCGACATTCTCGATAAACAACAGACTCCCCTCCTCAGGTTTCAACGTTTCAAGGGCGTGTCCGACCATATGGCCATCCAGGTGACACCCTTTACCTGTATTGATCTGTAATGCCTTCACCCCCGTAGCACGAATCCGTTCAGCATCATTCGTGGTCTGCTGATCCCCTTCGATGACGGCAATGGCAAAGTCTGGTTGTAGATCGTCGATGGTACGGGTCAGTAAGGTTGTTTTACCCGAGCCGGGACTGGAGACCAGATTGAGACCCAGGATGCCATGCTCCTGAAAATAGCGCCGGTTGGCTGCAGCATATTGATTATTCTTGCTGAGAATATCCTGCTCGATCTGCACCATACGGGACTGAGTCATTCCCGGTGCATGAGCATGAGCCGGTCCAAGACCGTAATCATGTGTATGTCCATGTTGTTCACCATGATCGTGATGGAGATGTTCACTGTGATCATGATCATGTTGATGATCGTGACCTTCGATCTGTGTGTCACCTTCACCGTAACCACAAACTGTACACATAATAAACCTCGTAAATAATTTTGAATGTTGAATTATGTATTTTGAATTAAGGTGCTCGCTTTGCTCGCGATCATTTTTAAAAGCCGTGTGCTACGCGCATACATTAATTCAAAATTCATAATTCAAAACTCATCATTAATCAATCAACTTCAAGTTCCTTAATCCGCATCTCCTCCCCCCCTGTCACATGCAGTTGATAACTGCCGCATTCAGGGCAAGCTTCATAACGAGCCGACACCTGAACAGACTGACTGCATTGCATACACCAAGCCTCACCAGGTAGATGAATGATCTCCAACCTCGCACCATCCGCAAGGGTCTCATTCATTACCACATCGAAACCAAAATACATCGCCTCCGGTTCGACACCTGATAAAGCACCGATCTCCAGCCAGACGGTTTTGACCCTTTTATATCCTTGGCTGATGGCATTCTCCTCTAATGCCAGCAGCACACCCTCACAAAGTGACATCTCATGCATCAGACAATCTCGAGCTGATAGCCGACACAAGGATCGACTGCATTGATGAAGAGATCTGCTTGTTGCCTTAAAAAGGATAAATTCTCTGCAGGCAGTTTTTGCAATCCTCTGGCTACCACCCCTTGTGGATGAAAATTCCATTCGGTTGGTGCCAGGATTTGATAGCTTTTAATAATACCGTCCTGTTGTACTGCACGGTGTATTAAACGCCCTCTTGCAGCTTCAACCTCACCCAGCCCTCGTTGCTCAATCAACTCTGACGTTGCATTTTCAGTATTCCCTTGTATACCGACTAATGCCTGCACTTGCCGATATAGAGCTTCAGGAATCGAAGCCAGCTCCAACAATCTGGCCATCATGCGCGTCATCAGACCGAAACCGTAGCATTGCACAAGCTGTTGGAGTAGTGGGTGAGAAGCCATGCGTGTTAATGGTGTGGTCTCATAATTACCGCCCTGCCAATCTGGTGTTGCAATAAAATAGTCAGCATCCGCTTGCGCCAAACGCTGACTCATTTCTTGAGGGTCGATAGCGGGTAATGCGTACATCCCACCATCACCCAAGTGCCCTGTTTGCTGGTCTCTTAAGTCTTGGAGTAACGTTGATGTCGATGTTTTTGTCACATCGAGCCAATGATTGAAACTATCTATGTTGGACATGGCATACAAGACAGACGGCTGTTCCGCAAAAACCGCATTGGACGTAGTGTTTGTTATCTGCTCAATGATCGAAACAAACTTCTTTTCATCAAACTGTAGCGCAGGTTTGAGGGTAAACAGATCACTCTTTGCAAAACAGGCACTTTTCGCTATTGGTATAAGTGTCGAGAGCGAAGCGACCAAAGGACGATCAATGGGCTTATTGGCAAAGGTCGACCAATCGATAAGAATCCGCCAGAGGTGCTC
The DNA here is from genome assembly GCA_025656375.1 of Candidatus Thiodiazotropha sp. (ex Ustalcina ferruginea). Taxonomy (GTDB): domain Bacteria; phylum Pseudomonadota; class Gammaproteobacteria; order Chromatiales; family Chromatiaceae; genus Thiodiazotropha. Next base: position 6,839 of record JAHXHU010000135.1, read on the forward strand.
ACGGGCTGTCTCCACAGTCACCAACATCTGTTCGGCCAATGCAACCTGAGACTCCACATCCAGGCTCATCGCCTGGCGACAAGCTTGGACAGCAGCACAGGCTTGAGCCGTGCCACAGACACTGTAGAGCATAGGCACCATACCAAGCAATTCCGCTACCGGTTTGCCTTCGAACAGGCGTGGTAACTGCAGTGGACGGCTCGACAGAATCCGAACCTGACTGATGCGCTCCTCCTGACGATGTAACTCAATCCGAAGATTGCCTTCGATGTTCACTGATCGATATCCTGCTGGAATGGGCCACGCAACAGATCACGACGACTCAGTGATTGCTCCAAACGCCGACTCAGACCGAGGGCTTGATCGTTACTGTCGGGGATCCTCTGCTGACTACTCTTTTCATCATCGGATTCTCCCAACCAACGTCGGTTAATTTCGTTTTCACAAGTCGAGGTCGTATCACGATGCGCCTCATTCATCAGTCCTTCCATCGCCGCTTCTGCAGCCGCCACGGCAGTTGCCTGATCGCTGAATTCAAACATGGGTGAAAAGAGCGAACACATCTGATAACGACCGATGCCCTCCTCTTCACCCAAAATAAATTCGTAGGGGCCCGACGGCAGTTGATGAAGCAGTTTGTCGCCAATCTGCCTATCGCTCCAGGTATCTCCCTCATCCGGTATCAGCATCAAATTCATAAACCAAGGTGTAATCAATACGCCGAGACAAAGTCCATTCCATTCGCAAAAACCGACCGCTTCAACCCGCAAGGCTTTATTGAGTAATGGTAAGCCCTCCATGCGCTGCTGCTCGATAGTTCGAAACTGTTGTTCCAGACCTTCGATGAGATAGTCAGGACAAATCATTGCGTTTCCCCCACTATCATAAAATCATTTTTTTACCGTCACAATTGGGACAACTCCAATGAGCCGGCAGTTGCGAAAAGGATGTCCCGGCCGGTATTTGCCAATAGTCGTCTCCCACTGCCGGATCATAGATATACCAACATATCTTGCATTCCAGACGGCTCTCATGACTGAGCTTGTCGTCATCCCCTCCATAGGAACCGGCGAAAAAGGGGGCACTCACCGGTAGGCATCCATGATCTCATCCAGTCGCTGAGCACTGTCCTGAATATCTTCTTTTGCCGCAGCCGCTACGGTGGGCACACCACCTATCTCGATAGTATTGAGAATGTTTTTGTCCTGAGAGTTAAAATATTGCACCCACCAGACATTTTCAACAGCGGTGCTGGAAATACGGCAGTTGCCATAGCCGCGAGAGAGTATCGTTAACGGGCCTTCACCCAAGCGTTCAATCAGGAATGCCAGATCCTCTTCAGTCTGAGGCAAAAGTGTCAGATTGATAACATAAGACTCACTGCCAGGTCGGTATTCAGCAACTTTGTCATTGATTTCGGCAAGTAATGGTAGCGCATTTAAAAGACCTTGTGGAATCGACTCACGATGAGTCTCGACACGGTGTGCGGCGTGGTTGAATACATTACGATGACAGAGTCTCGGCACGCTCGCCACCTCGACTGTATCGCTGGTCAATTGACCTTGTTCATCAAAATATCTAATCCGCCAGATACCCGCCATGACCGACTCTTGTATGCGGGCGCTGGATTGACCGCCCCAATAGACCATACTCACTTCGCCTTCACCCAAAACCTGATCGACCAGGGTCCTGTTGTCCTTATCCAAATCGGTAATATCTACAAACACTGACTGTACATCCTTAACCTTGGCCAGTTGTTGTAAAATCCCATCAAGTTTTGTTAGAGCAGACATACCTTCTTCAAGACAGACCAGCGGGTCCGGTTCAGGCATCTCCGGTATAGCGAAGGTCGACATCTCATCAGGCAACTGCAGAATATCGAGGCTCGTCCCATCCTCCTCTGAAGGTTGTGAACCAGGCCCACTGACAGAGACAGGCAGATTGATTTCGTACATGTTATTTGTTTCTCCGCTTATACCTTGGAACCTTTGATTGAAACTGCAGTAACAGATTTACCCAGA
>JAHXHU010000241.1 GCA_025656375.1 Candidatus Thiodiazotropha sp. (ex Ustalcina ferruginea)
CTGCTGAATTCATTTTTTCCTTCCTTTGCCATAAACCGGAACACTGGGAATTATAAATGAATATTTTATTCAGGACACTACACTAGATAGACTTTACCTGCATCGGTGAGACTCACGCTCCGCCCTGAGCGGTCAAGTAACTGTACATCCAGCGACTCCTCCAACTGCTTGATCTGTTGGGACAGAGTCGGTTGCGACACATACAGCGCCTCAGCAGCCCGAGTGAAACTGTGATACTCCGCGACCGCAAGCAAATAGCGAAGCGATCGTGGACACATGATATTTCGATCCATAGCCAACCCCTATGGAGTTCATTAAAAATTAGTTATTAGACAATAATTGTTGTTTGGTAATTCAGTGTAGCTCAATTTTTGGGTTCTTAGTCAACTTCTATATGTTTTTTCAGAATTAAGCGCCTGAATATGGGTAGTTGTATGACGAACAATTAAGCCAAACGGCTTCAACCATAGTCATCGCCTATAGAGCTAATCAGAATTTGGTCTTGGACAATTTATATTGCGTAGTAAATAGTTTGACATAACACGAAGGGAAGTAGAGAGGCTTCGTGAATTATTAAGAAAAGCTTAGGTCTTTGAACTTTCACTTAATAAATCCTGTAAGTGAACTGTATTAGTTTAAGACCTAAATCAGTATATGCGAAAATATAAATCATTAGGCGTAAGACAACTTGTTAGAAACCTAATTTGAGGAGGTCACCAGGCCATGTCATCAGCCACCAGACAGAAAGTAATGCGTCATCTCGACATTGTAAAGCAACTACAGCCTTCACTGCATGTAGAGACGCATGCCCCCGCTCCAGATCAAGTTGATAACGAACACTACAGAGCGTACACAAGAATGTCGCACGATGTTGGCGGCGAACCCGATGTGCCTATCACTTGGGAAGAGAAAGAAGAGGAAGTATGGGAACACAATACCTTCGTGACTTGTGAAGTTCTGGCATGGCGCGGTGTTTGGAATGCAGAAGAGAGGCGTCGTCGTCAAAATGTTGATGTGGGGCAGACGCAGTATCTGGGGCTTCCCTACTACGGTCGTTGGCTGTTGACTGCAGCGAGGATTCTGGTCGACAAGCAGTACGTTACACTCACTGAACTGTCCGACAAGATTGATGAGGTCAAGAAACGCTATGAGTAAACCACACTACGATAGAGAGCACCATGTCAAGAAAGCCACTGGAATAGGCGATCCTCAGTGTTTCAAAGGTGAGGCGGGTCCTGCCAAATTTAAAGTAGGCGATAAGGTACGGATCAAGGATCTGCCGGATATCTTTTATTCACGTACTCAAGTTTATACACGAGGTGCGCCTGCTACGGTAGCCGAGTTGGTCTATGAAAGCCCTGCAGCAGAAGATGAGTCGTGGGATAACACTGACAATCCCGTATGGTTCTACAGTGTGGTTTTCAAACAGAAGGATCTTTGGCCCGATTATCCCGATACATTCGCTAATGACACGGTAGAGACCGAGTTGCCCGAACGTTGGTTGGAGCCATTGTAACCGACAGGCAAGCGCATGTGTTGCAAATCATACGGAACATAAATCAGAGAGGATAAGAAAATGGCGGAGAAACATAAGCGCGCACCGATGGTTGATGAAGTCAGTGAATTTGAAGTGCTTGAAATTGCCGTTCGTGAACTCGCGATCGAGAAAGGTCTTTTCACTGCCGAGGATCATCAGCATTGGACAGAGTACATGCACACTCTTGGCCCATTACCTGCGGCACGACTTGTCGCGAAAGCGTGGCTGGACCCTGAATATAAGAAGCTTGCCGTTAAAGATGGTGTCAAGGCAAGTTTGGATGTTGGTGTTGACTGGGTCAACAGTATGCCAACCAAATTTGGTACACCAAGTGACTACTGTAACCTGCGTGTCCTCGAAGACACGCCCAAGTTGAAGCATGTGGTCGTGTGTACTTTGTGTTCATGCTACCCACGGCCAATTCTGGGTCAGTCACCGGAATGGTACCGGACCCCTAACTATCGTCGTCGTCTCGTTCGCTGGCCGCGACAGGTGCTTGCCGAATTTGGGCTTCAACTGCCAGAAGATGTTGAAGTAAGAGTAGAGGACTCTAACCAGAAGTCTCGTTTTATCGTACTACCTGTACGTCCTGAAGGCACTGAGGGTTGGACAGAAGATCAACTGGCAGAAATCGTGACCCGAGATTGCCTGATCGGTGTCGCACAACCAAGGCCTGGTAAGACTGTAAATGATCCACGTCCTGTACGACCAGCTATCAACCCTTATAAACATTAAGGTGATCTCATGACCGACATTAACCCGGACAAGCTTAAATTAGATGGAGAAATGGAGAGCCGTAATATGGATGACTCGCCCATTGAACTGCTTGAGAAAATCAAGCATGAGGGAAGAGTCTGGGACGATCTGAGTGAAGAGTATGGTGTGGATAATCCTGACCCGCCATGGCGGATTACGCTTGAAGCAACGTGCGATATGCTTGCTGATGGCTATTGGACCACATTCAATATCTGTAAGCCTGAAGAGGAGTGTAATCCAGAAGAGGAAAGTAAGAACCTCGATGCAGTTGAGCGTCGTTGGGAAGAAGATCAGCTTGTCAGTCAGCACTATACTGACGTCCCGTTTCCAGAGAGTCAGTTATTGGCACTGGCCCATACATTGATTCGACGTGGCCTACTGAATGAGAAGGACCTTGCTAGCCGTATGGCTGAGGTTGATCAGCGACTAAACAGTGCTTAATGATGGGATCGTTTCTCCGTTATCAGATACACGACTCTACTAAATATCAGGATCTGCTGCTTATTTTCATATTGAGAGATAAAAGAGAGCCGATGAGGTTGGCACCAGTTTGCAGAGTGATAATCCTGGTTGGTGAGAATTAACTGTTGCTTACAGAGGATTTGATTAATGTCTATACGCGGAGTCCGCATCAAGATCCAAGATCTTAGCCATCGCTATACGCCTAAAAGTCCCGTGACTTTTGACAAGGTAAACCTGGATGCAAAGCAGGGAGAAATAATCGCCATCATCGGACGTTCCGGTTGTGGCAAGTCGACCTTATTGCATATCCTGGCAGGTCTGCTGCGTCCCACTGACGGTACGGTTTACCTTGATGACACATTGGTTGCAGCACCCTCACCACAATGGGTCATGATGTTCCAGGCACCCCATCTTTTTCCCTGGATGAAGGTGTCGCAAAATGTTAGCATTGGTCTTCACTTTGCCGGGTGGCACGAGGCAAAAATGAGTGAACGGGTTGTTGATGCACTCAGTCCTGGAGATCTCCAGGACTATGCTGACAACAACGTTCAGGACCTTTCAGGCGGACAGCAACAGCGCGTTGCACTAGCCCGTTCACTGGTGATGGAGCCAGAGCTGCTACTGTTGGATGAACCTTTCTCGGCGCTTGATGCCTTTACCCGTGCATCTTTGCAACACGATGTCCGCTCCATCGCCAAGCGTCTCGGCTTCAATGTAGTTATTGTTACCCACGACATCGATGAAGCCGTGTTGATAGCCGATCGTGCGCTGATCATGGCTGGATCCCCGGGCAAGATCTACGATGAGCTCGAAGTTAACTTACCCGATCCTCGCGAACGTCAGGACCCGGCTGTGCAGGCGGTGCGCGCGCGTCTGATGACAGCCTTTCAAAGTGCAGCAAATGAAGACCCCAATGCTTCCAGCAAGGATGTTGGTGATGAATCCAAACCACACAGCGTCACGCAGCATGCCTGACCGTGCAAAAGTCGGATTGCCCGACTGCCTAACGGAGGATACCGAAGATGAAGAAGCAGAAGCAGCAAATCGATAAGTATGGCGAGGGAATAGATGATCCCCAACTTGTCTTGGACTATGATCCGCTTTTTAAGAATGTGTTGGGTAGTGGCGTAGACCGACGTGATTTTCTAAAGATGGGTGGTCTGGCGGCAATGAGTAGTTTGATACCTACAGCTGCAACTTTCGCCCGGGAGCAAAAATGGGATCCGGTAGTACGTATTGGCTATATTCCGATTACTGATGCGGCTGCACTGCTCGTCGCGCATGAGTTGGGTTTTTTCAAAAAAGAGGGTATAGATTCTGTCCGCCCAACCCTCATTCGTGGTTGGTCACCATTAGTTGAAGCCTTTGCTTCGCATCGCTTCAATCTCACCCATATGCTGATCCCGATTCCAATCTGGATGCGCTACAACAACAAGTATCCACTAAAGATCACTGCCTGGGATCATACCAACGGTTCAGCAATCATTGTCCACAAGGATAGCGGCATCAATACTCCAAAGGATTTTGGTGGCAAACAGTTTGCTGTGCCTTACTGGTACTCGATCCACAATATCGTTTCCCAGAAGATCATGAAGGAGGCTGGTATTACACCCGTGATACGCCCACAAACCGCGAAGCTAGGACCCAACGAGTGTAACTTCCTGGTTCTGAATCCACCTGATATGCCACCGGCTCTTGCGTCGAAATCGATTGACGGATACTGCGTTGCCGAACCGTTTAATGCTTTGGGCGAGATCAAGGCAGGTGGTAAGGTATTGCGTTTTACCGGAGATGTCTGGAAGGGACACCCCTGCTGCGTTGTGGTTATGCATGAGGCCGATGCTATGGATCCGGATCGTGCAGCCTGGGCACAGGGTGTACACAATGCTGTAATCGCCGCACAGATTCATCTGGGTGAGAACAGAAAGGAGATGGCACACATGCTGTCTCGTAACGGCAAAAAGTATCTGCCGTTTCCGAAGAAGATCATCGAACGTGCGATGCTCTTTTATGATCCTGCCTACTACAGCAACCCGGTAGCGATCAAACACCCGGAATGGGGTATGGATCGTATCAATTTCCAGAGCTGGCCATACCGTTCGGCAACCGAACTTGTTGTCTCCGATCTGAAGAAAACAGTGCTGACAGGTGATGCAGGGTTCCTTGACAACCTGACACCCGAACATGTAGCTGATGATCTGGTTAATTACACCTTTGTCAAGAATGCGCTGGAAGCGAATCCCAAATGGAAAAATGATCCAAGCGTTCCGTCTACAGGCGATCCTTATACCAGAGTTGAGGTGGTTGAACTGTGAGCAACGGCGCTTCAACTGTCGGCGCTGGGGAATCTCGATCGCTCCGCGCCCTGAAGTCTTCGGGGCGCGGTCTGTCAAACTTTTTCGGGGGACTGGCGATCCTGTTTACATTGTGGTAGATCGGAGGTTATTTCATCTCTGTCAATCCTTCGACAGAGCATTTTGCAGCCTTCGGTCCCATCCCGACATTTAAGGCATTTCCAGAGCTGTGGTCGTCAGGGACGATACAGAGTGCCATTGCTGCCAGTGGCTATCGTTTGGGTCTTGGACTCCTGATTGCCATCATTCTCGGTGTGCCGATTGGTATTCTCATGGGCCGCAGTAGAAGGTTCCGCGAGGTGAGTAACTCTCCATTCCAATTACTGCGCATGATCAGTCCGCTGGCTTGGACGCCGCTCGCAGTGGTTGTGTTCGCGACATGGAATCAGTCGATTATATTTCTTATCGCGATCGCATCACTCTGGCCAGTAGCATTTGCAACTGCCGGCGGTCTGGCTAAAGTGGATCCGGCCTGGTTTAAGGTTGCTCGTAATCTAGGTGCCAAGCCTTGGCACATGCTGACAAAAATTATTTTGCCCGCAATCAGTTTTGATGTTTTTACCGGGATTCGACTCGCCCTTGGTGTGGCTTGGATTGTACTCGTCCCTGCAGAATATCTCGGCGTAACATCTGGTCTTGGCTACTCCATCGAGGATGCGCGCGAGACATTGTCGTATGACCATCTTACAGCAATCGTACTGGTCATTGGAGCCCTTGGTTATATCCTCGATAGCTCTTGCGTATTGCTCATCAAACGATTCAGTTGGCACCATGCGGAATCATGAGGCAAGGGATCAAATCAATGAGTGATGGTTGGGTTAAGGCTATGCGTCTTGTTGAAGAGGTTATAAAGCTATGAGCAATGACACCGCGTCTGTCGGGGTGGATGTACTCAATGCCAAGACTGAAGATACCAAATCAGCCCGTGCACTGAAGTCTTCGTGGCGGGGACTATCGAATTTTTTCGGGGGTCTTGCGATTCTGTTTGTTGTCTGGTGGTTCGGCGTCTACCTGATCTCTTCCTCACCATCGACTGAGCACTTTGCTGATTTCGGGCCTATACCGGCACTTCAGGCGATGCCTGAATTGTGGGATGAAGGCACGATTCAAAGTGCAATTATGTCCAGTGGCTATCGTCTGGGCAGCGGGCTCCTCATTGCGATCATCATCGGTGTACCGATCGGCATACTGATAGGCCGCAGCAAGCGATTCCGCGAGTTGAGCAACTCCCCATTCCAGCTGTTACGTATGATCAGCCCACTCTCCTGGGAGCCGATTGCGGTGATCGTGTTCGCTACTTGGAATCAGGCCATCATTTTTCTGATTGCAATGGCCTCGGTCTGGCCTATTGCATTTGCAACGGCTGCCGGTCTGGCCAAGGTGGATCCAGCCTGGTTCAAGGTAGCTCGAAATCTTGGTGCCAAGCCTTGGCATGTAGTGATGAAGATTATCGTGCCGGCAATCACTTTCGATGTACTCACCGGTATTCGTCTGGCCCTTGGGGTGGCGTGGATCGTGCTCGTCCCGGCAGAATTTCTCGGAGTGACAACAGGGCTTGGTTACTCTATTCAAGATGCACGTGAGGGGTTGTCATACGACCATCTCATGGCGTGGGTACTCATTATTGGCGTTATTGGTTATATCCTCGATAGCTCCTGTGTATTACTGATCAAACGCTTCAGTTGGCACCGTGGAGAGAGTTGAGGTGTGGCAACAAGTGATTAGCTGTGTCCGACCTGAGCAGTTTGATGCCGGTTTTTGAATTGTGTGCTGGGGTGGTGGTGTTGCCATCCAAGAGGGTAAGGCTCGGTACTCTGCGAGTGGCGGGGCTTTAAAAGCAGGGGGTTAAGGCACAAAGAGATTAAATGCCCTCTTGGAACAGTGGTGTGTGGATGCGAGGTAAGTGTGATGACTAAATCACGATTCACCGAAGAGCAGATTGTTGCTGTGCTAAAGGAAGCCGAGAAGGTCCGGGAAGTTTGACGCAAGCATGGTATCTCGGATGCCACATTCTATAAATGGCGTGCAAAACACGGGGAGTCATCACTCACCGAGTCGAGGCGCATAAAACAACTTGAGGAAGAGAACCAGCGGCTTAGGTCTCTAGTCGCCGATTTGGCGCTCCGTAATCAGGCGTTGAAACGGGTGGTATCGAAAAAGTGGTAAGTGTTACCCGTTCGTAGAGCACGCCGGTACCTTTAAATCCTTATGTCGTAACGATGTGCGACACAGAGAGAGGCGAAAACAACATGTCCCAACATTTGCACATAGTTTGTGTCACGGGAACACGCGAAAAGTTACAGATGGCAGCGATGTTCGCGTCAGTCGCAGCCGCAACAGGGGATCAGGTTTCGGTTTTTTTCTCAATGAATGCCCTGCCATTTTTTATCAAGAATAGTACGGACGAGGTACCGGTAGAAGGCCGGTTCGGTGAGCTTATGGAACAGGAGGCAGGAGTCCCCCCCTTTAAACAGTTGTTTAAGCATGCGTCGGAACTCGGTGACGCTAAATTGCTGCCGTGCTCAATGGCCCTCGATTTACTGAAGATATCTGAAGAGGCACTCGATCCGGAGCTTGGCCCGCCAACGGGACTGACCCGCTTTCTGAGCGATGCTGAGGGTGGTCAACTGCTTACGTTTTAAAGCAGGGCTATGAATCAAACAACTGTCAGCAAGAGGATATGAGTAATGAGTGAAAGCAAGACCATTGATGCACGAGACACGTTCTGCCCTGGGCCGCTTATGGAGCTCATTACCTACATGAAGCAGGCTAATGTGGGTGATACGCTCGAACTTCTATCGACTGACAATGGCACGGCATCCGATGTACCGGAGTGGATCAAAAAGGTTGGGCACGAGATGGTCAGTAGCGAGAAAGTCGGAGAGGTCTGGCACCTTACGGTACGCAAGTCCAAATAGTGAGCTGCTTGTGAAATTGAGATTGCTGGCCGTGACCAGAAACGTCTTAATAAATTTTGATAGGAGAACAGAATGAGAATCTTAGTCGTCGGTGGTGGCTGCGGTGGTACCATATTGGCCAATAACCTCGCGCGGCGGCTGGCCAGCGAGATTCGCAACCGTAAAGTCCGAATCACTATGCTATCCGCCTCGGATAAGCACATGTACCAGCCAGGCCTGTTGTATGTCGCGTTTGGACAGATGATGCCGGATGAGCTGTATCGGGATCAGGAGAGTCTGCTTGAGCCCTGCATTGACTTTCATGTGGACCCGGTTGAAGAGTTTTATCTCGATCAGAACAAGGTAAAGACCAAGAGTGGCAAAACCCACGAGTATGATACGCTAGTCACCGCAACCGGTTCGCGTATTGTGCCTGAGGAGGTCCCCGGTTTAATTGAGGGCTCGGAGACCTTCTATTCCGAAGCATCAGCAGTGAAGATGTTCAAACGTCTGCGTGAGTTCGAGGGGGGGAAGGTTGCCATTGTTGTCGGGGTTCCACATAAATGCCCAATCGCACCCGTCGAGATTACCTTTGCCCTACACGATTATTTCAAGGCGCGTGGTATCCGCGATAAGGTACACATAAAGTATCACTACCCGATTGGGCGTATCCACACGATTGAAAATGTGGCTATATGGGCCAAGCCTGAGTTCGACCGCATTGGCGTCGAATATGAGACCTTGTGTACGCCCAGCATGGGTATGAACTAATGAGGTGAAAGTCCTCTGTAGGAAGGTCACCATCCTTAGCGATTTCAAGCTATTAG
>JAHXHU010000013.1 GCA_025656375.1 Candidatus Thiodiazotropha sp. (ex Ustalcina ferruginea)
TTCAAAATATGTTCAGTTTGAATTTGATCAGGACGGAATGACCTGGCCGGTCTTCAGTCTATCCGCACTGGCGGAGGATCCGACCTTTCAGATCGCGGCGACCTGAGCAATGTGGATCACTGGATAAGGACTTGAGCTTAAGCTTTCGGGAGAATTAAGAATGAAAGGTAAACGCGTGGGCAGTACGTTGCCCTCAAATAAGGTCATCACCACACTTGCCATACTGGTGCTGGTGAGTCTTATCCTGGCACTCGTGACCTTCTTGCATACGACCCAGAGAGAGTCCTATGACGAGCAATATCTGATTCGTGCTGCTGAACAGCAAGTATTGGCTCAGCGAATTGCAAAATATGCGATTTCTGCTGCTCGTGGTGAGTTGCAGTCGTTTCAACCTTTGAAACAGAGTCGCGATCGCTACGATACCATCATGTGGGAGCTGAAGAACGGCTCAAAGAGTGAAGGCCTACCAGGCTCTCCACCTGACGCAATGCCGGTGGTGCGTAACCTGGAGAATAAATGGCTCGAGCTACAAGGGAACATCGACGAAATCCTCAAGGCTCAGGAAAGTATCCTTGCCATTGATGAGTTTTCTGCTGTCATCTCGGAGTTTGTACCTCAATTACAGGAGTTATCTGAAGAGCTGGCTGAGGTGTTGATCAACAGTAATGCGCCGAGACGGCAGATCTATATAGCCAGCGAACAGGAGATGTTGATCCAACGTATCAACTCCAACGTGAATCTAGTACTCGAAGGTGGACAGAAGACAGCTGCAGCCATTGATCAGTTCAGCCGTGACGCCGACTATTTTGGGCGTATTCTGGAAGGCTTGTTGAACGGTGATACGGAGCTGGGTGTTGCCAAAGTAACCGACAAGATTGCTCAGCAGCGACTTGCCGATGTATCGACTTTGTTCTCTACCATCCAGGATAACGCAGGGGAGATTATCCAGAATATTCCTGAAGTGTTGCCGGCTCTCGAAGCCGCTTCAGTGGTTAATACCGCTTCTGATCAGGCCAGTAACGCAGCTGAAGAGCTGATCGCTGCCTATGGTGAATCGCCTGGTCGTTTCTCAATTCTCGGTATCAAAGCAGGACCTGGAATGATTGCTGTGTTTGGTGCCGCCGCTGCCCTGTTCCTGGTGCTGTTAGGCGTACAGTTGGTGTTGGATGCCCAACGCCGTGAAATGGCGAGTAAGCAGCAGAACGAGAGTAACCAGAAGGCTATCCTGCAACTGCTCGACGAAATGGGTGACTTAGCGGATGGTGACCTAACGGTGACAGCCAGTGTGACCGAGGACATCACCGGCACCATAGCGGATTCAATCAACTATGCCATCGAAGCCCTCCGTGAACTGGTAACCACCATCAATGCAACATCTGAGCAGGTATCTGGAGCCACCCAGGAGAGTCGTGCCACGGCAAATGCATCTCGCTGAAGCCAGTGAACATCAGGCAGAACAGATCACCCAGGCCAATGAGTCGATCAAGGATATGGCGCAGGCAATCGATCAAATGTCTCAGGATGCTACCGAGTCAGCGGAAGTTGCAAAACGGTCGGTAGAGATTGCCGGTACCGGCGCAGAGACCGTACGCAATACTATCCAGGGTATGGACAATATCCGTGAACAGATCCAGGAGACCTCGAAGCGTATCAAACGTTTGGGTGAGAGTTCACAAGAGATCGGAGATATCGTGGAGTTGATCGATGATATTGCGGACCAGACCAATATTCTTGCCTTGAACGCCGCCATGCAGGCAGCTATGGCCGGTGAGGCGGGTCGAGGCTTCGCGGTGGTTGCCGACGAAGTGCAACGATTGGCTGAACGCTCTATCAATGCAACCAAGCAGATTGAAGCACTGGTTAAGACCATTCAGGCAGATACCAATGAGGCGGTTACTTCGATGGAAGCAAGCACCTCGGGTGTGGTCAAGGGTGCGACGCTGGCAGAGGATGCTGGTGAGGCCTTGAAAGAGATCGAAATCGTATCCCAGTACATTGCCGATCTTACCGGGAAGATAGCTCAATCGGCTCATGGACAGTCGAGTCAATCGGTTAATGTCAAAGACACCATGAGTGTCATTCAGGAGATCACCAACCAGACATCGGAAGGTACCCACCAGACTGCAAATTCAATTGGCATGCTGGCTGATCTCTCCGATCAATTGCAGAAGTCGGTTGCCGGTTTCCGCCTACCGTCCTGACATCAGAGACCATCACTGAATGAGTGAGCGGAAACGAATGGCCATAGAAAACTCTTCCACAATCCTGACTGGAGTGCGCCTGATATGAGTAATGCGCAAGATTTTGGTGCTCTGAATTGGGTGAAGGATGAGTTGGATGTCTCGATTCGTCACGCTCGACAGGCCCTTGAAGCTCATGTTGAGTCCCCCGAAGAGGGTAATTCAATCGCCGCATGCGGCGATCACCTGCACCAGATTGCCCGGGTCTTGCAGATGGTCCAGGTGTATGGACCCAGTATGCTTGCCGAAGAGATGGAGTTGGTGGTTCGTGACATGGCCGACGGATCGATCAGGCAGGAGTATGATCCGGCCGAGGCTCTGATGCTGGCTCCCATTCAGCTACCGGACTATCTGGAAAAGTTACAGGGTGGAGATGCTGACATCCCACTGATTATTCTTCCTCTGTTGAATGATCTGCGTGCGGTGCGTGATGCACCGCTACTGTCGGAAGCCGCTCTGTTTAAACCGGAGATCGATACAGCTCGAGCTGATGGCGCAGTCAATGATGAGCTACCGGTGTTGGTCAGACAGGTCAGGCAGAAATTCCATTTAGGACTTCTCAGTTGGTATCGCAAGCGTGATACTGTGCATGGCTGGCCATTGCTGAGAGATGTATTTGCAACCCTCCATCAGCATTCGGGTACGGAATCGGCACACCATCTATTTTGGGTGGCCGAAGGCCTCATGCATGGATTGATCGAGGGAGCTATCGCTCCGGGCATAGCTGTTAAACAGCTGTTCAGTCGCCTTGATCGAAAGATGAAGACAATTATCGATAGTGGCGAACAGGCTCTGGTGGATAAGCCCCCTGCCGGATTGCTTAAAAACCTACTCTATTACATTGCTCGGGCACAATCAGATGATCCTTTGATCAAGGAGATCAAAGAGGCCTATAACCTGGATTCAGTCATGCCGAGCGAGGCTCAGTTACATGAGGGCAGGTTGGGTTTAACAGGCTCCAATGCTGAATTGGCGGAGTCGATCAAAGATGCGGTTAGCAGCGAACTGACCCGTATAAAGGATATCCTTGATCTTTTTATGCGCGATGAACAGGCCGACATGGATATGTTGGGACACCTGGAAGCACCGATTAGAAAACTGGCTGATACATTGGGGATGATTGGTCAGGGCGCCTTACGCTCAAGGCTCAATCGCCAGGCCGAAAAGGTTAGTAACTTCGTCGAACAGGGCGTAATGCCTGAAGAGTTCGAGTTGATGGAGATGGCGGGAGATATTCTCTATGTCGAATCGTCACTCAGTACACTTCATACCTTCCAGCCCGGATCAGATGAGGGTATGGATCAGGACAGTTTTGGACTAAACCTTCCAGAGGGCGAATATCAGAACCTGATCAAACAAACTGTTCGGGAGGCAAAGGTAGAGATTGCCAGGGCCAAAGAGGCCATCATCAGTTTTACAGAGGCGACAAATGATGCTTCTATTTTGAGTAGTGTGCATCAGGGGTTTAAGCGGGTTGAAGGTGCTTTGAGTATGCTCAATCTGCGCGATGCAGCAGGATTGATGTCTCAGACAGGAGCGTTCATCCAATCCTATCTCATCGACTCAGGACAGCAACCCCATCGCCAGCAACTGAACTCCCTTGCAGATGTGGTCAGCAGTATCGAGTACTATCTGGAAACCCTGGTGGATGGTGCCGGTGACCGGCATGAAATTCTGGCCATTGCCCAGGCATCCCTGAATGATCTATTGAATCAGGGTGAGGTAGAGATCACTCAGTACACTGAGCCATCAGAGCGTATCGAACTCGAGGAATCAGTGGATCATATCGAAGGCTTTGAACTGGAAGAGGACGATATCTCGGATCTGGAAATGGGTGCCAGCAGTCTGCAGATTGAACAGGCACAACCTGAAGTCGATATCATTTCAGAAAATGTTGCACAGCTGCATCCCTCCAATCAAAACATAATTCAAGAACCCGAACCCGAACCCGAAATTGCCTCCGCTGACAAACCCATGTTGGAGGATATCGATCCCGAGATCCTTGAAATATTCATCGAAGAGGCCCGTGAGGAGCTGGAGACCATCCAGCAATACCTGCCTAAATGGCAGCACAACCAGGGCGACAATGATGCACTTATAACCTTTCGTCGTTCATTCCACACCCTGAAGGGGAGTGGCAGACTGGTCGGTGCCAAGGTGATTGGCGAGTTGGCCTGGTCGGTTGAGAATATGCTTAACCGAATGATTGACGAGACCATTAAGGTCAGCCCCGAGATGATGAGTGTGCTGAACAGTGTGGTTGAATCATTGCCTGAGTTAATCGATTGTCAGGAGCGTGGCGTATACCCGGATATCGATGTCGAGTTTATCCAACGTCAAGCCTATGCATTAGCAGACGACAAGCCGATGCCGGTTGCCGAGATCGAATCTGAACAGGTCATTGAACAACAGGCTGTTAATGAATCACAACTTGAGGTTGATACGGATCAGTCGGAGTTCTCTGCTACTGAATCGGATGGTGTGTCGATGTCAGTCACTGATATCGATGCGGAGCCAAGTGTCGAAGAGCTGACTGAGCAGCTGTCACAGCTGGAGGTGGATACAGATTATTCTGAATTTTCCAGTACAGATTCCGACCTCTCTATCGATACGGAAACGCCAGAGAGTAAGGTAACGAGTGATGAGGCGGTACTCGATGAAGAGAACGAAGAGGCGTTGCTGGAAGACTTCACCGATTCAGATTTAGAGATTGAGGCTGATTCAGAACTTCTGGAGGTTTTTGCTGAAGAGTCAGAAGAGCATCTGCGGGAGATTGAACAGTTTCTCAATCTGGCCGTGGCCGCAGATCAGGCAATGCTGGTTCCTGAAGAGGTCGTACGTGCTTGCCATACTTTGCATGGTAGTGCACATATGGCCGGTATTACGCCCATTGCCATGCTTAGCGAGGCCATGGAAGATTATGCCAGACAGCTGCATGAACAACATCAGGCCGCTGATGAGTCCGTATTGGATCTGTTGGGCGGTAGCGTAGGCTATATTCGGAAGCTACTTGGCTGGCTACCTGAAGAGGCACTCCCTGAATCCCCTATAGATACCTATCTCTTGGGCTTGAGGAGTGCGCTTGGTCAGCTTTAAAATGAGGATCAGGGAGCGCCTCATGAGGATTTACAGCCGACTGACAGCACTGCACAGTTTACAGAAAAGTCAGAATTTGAAATCGACGAGCCTGTTGGCGAGATAGAGGGACTATTCGTTACAGCGGAGTCGGCAATTGAACCTGATGCAGGTGTCACGGAAGAACTTCTACAGCTGGGAGATGTAACCCAGCTTGCGAATGAAGAAGAGGGTGCCGAACAGATAGAGTCACTCGAACAGCCTGAACTACCACCGGAATTACTAAGCTCGCTCAGTTATCCTCATGATGAAGAGCTGTTTGAGGTTGAGGGCGACGAGGAGTTGGTTGAAATCTTCGTTGAAGAGGGGCGGGAGTTGCTGGACACCCTCGAGAAGGACCACCACAAATGGATACAATCGCCCCATGACAGTGCTGTCATTGATGAGATCAAGCGCACACTACATACCCTCAAGGGGAGTTCAAGGTTAGCGGGTATCAACCCGATTGGTGATTTGAGCCATGGCCTGGAGAATCTTTTCGATCGCCTATCGCGTGAAGATATTAAGCCGGAACCATTAATCCATAACCTGACACATCATGCGATGGATCTTCTGTCAACTCAAGTCGAGGATGCAGCCACCAACAGAAGTGTTCATCAGTCCACCCAATTATTGAATGCATTGGAAAACCCGCTCGATCAGATGGATGGGGATGCCTCTTCTCTTGAGTCTGAAGAGAGAGTGGATGAAGTGCTTGATCAGGATTTTCAGCAGCCTGATGACGATTTTGCCGAACCCGAAGCGGTTGGTTCTGTCAATTCAGATTCCAGCTACGAAGAGCCGATGAGCTTTCTGCATGATGGAGATCTCTTCGAAGTCGGTAAAGATCGTGAACTGGTTGATATCTTTGTTGAGGAGTCGCGGGAACTGCTGGAATCTTTGGAAGAGAACTATAGCCAGTGGTCTGAAGATCCTGCAGATCATCACGCCCTGGAAGGGATGTTGCGTGGGTTACATACCATCAAGGGCAGTTCACGTCTTGCCGGTATCGAGCCGGTGGGTGATCTAAGTCATATGATGGAATCGTTGCTGAACGGCGTGATCAGGGGGCAGGTTGAAATCACCGGGTCGACACGTAATATCTGTCGTCAGACCCTCGATCTTCTTGCGACACAAACAGAGGATGCAGTCACCACTGGTCTGGTACATCGTGCTGATGCGCTGATTGATGAGATTGAGTCGATTATCGAGCAGACTTCCTCTCAAGATCAGGTTGTTGAAGAGGTGATAGATCCGGAGCTGGAGGAGGCGCTTGAGTCTTCTGAAAAGGCATTGGGTGAGGTGTCCGAAGCGGTACACGAAGAGCCTGATAGTGATCAGGAACCTGTGATTCCACTCGACAGTTTTAATCTTGATGATGTTGACATGGAGGGCATGACAGGGGCTGATGAATCATTCATGCTGCTTCATGATGAAGTCTTGCTGGATGTGGGTGAGGATGAAGAGCTGGTACAGATCTTCATCGAAGAGGCCAAGGAGTTTATCGAACAAATCGAAAATAGTTTCCTGCAGTGGCTTGAGGATGTTGATGATCATGGTTCCATTGAGGGCATTCAACGCAATTTACATACCCTGAAGGGCAGTGCGCGTCTTGCCGGTATTATGCCGGGGGGTGATCTCAGTCATGCTATCGAATCAGTGATGACCTCGGTAGCAGAAAAAGAGATTGATCCAATCGATACAGTCACCGATATGATGAGGCAGGCTATTGACCATTTGGCCCTTCAGATAGACACCATTGCCAGATCTGGCAAGGTGCCTGCATCCGACACCCAGGTAGACCAACTACATAACCTGCTTGGAGGTGAGCCTACCCCACCCCATGCCGGACTGGTGGAAACTATCCAAAAAGAGGAAGAGCAGGAAGTCATAGCTGTAGAACCAATCGATGTACCGTCTTCGGCTAAAGTGCTTCCCTTCAACGATGAGATAGCAAAACTTCTCAATCCGGAAAAGAAAGAGGAGAAGGAGAGCTTCAAGCCCAGCAAGGATCAAGTACGAGTTAATGCAGAGCTGATGGACCGCCTGGTTAATCACGCTGGTGAAGTGAGTATTTATCGCTCGCGACTCGAACAACAAAACAGTGTACTCGGATTCAACCTGTCAGAGTTGGAACAGACCGTATCCCGTCTCTTCACCCAGCTGAGAAATCTGGAAATCGAAACTGAGGCGCAGATAATCTATCGTTGGGAAAGAGAACACGAACAGGATGATCGAGAGAAGGCTGAATTTGATCCCCTTGAACTGGATCGGTTTTCCACCATGCAACAACTGTCACGAGCCTTGGTGGAGACAGTCAATGACTTGGGTAATATCAACGAGGCACTAAGGGATCTGCAACGTGAGACCGATACGCTGTTGTTACAGCAGTCTCGTATCTCCACCGACCTACAGGATGGTCTGCTGCGAACCCGAATGGTGCCATTCGCGCAGTTGGTACCAAGGATGCAAAGACTGGTTAGACAGACTGCTGGTCAGTTGAAAAAGAAAGCTAATCTTGAGTGTTTTGGTGTTGAAGGAGAACTTGATCGCAGTATCCTCAATCGGATGGTGCCTGTACTTGAGCATCTACTGCGAAACTCAGTCTCCCACGGTATTGAATATCCACAGGATCGTGTATCTGAGGGTAAGCAGGAAACAGGGCGGATCTCACTCTATCTCGATCGGGAAGCGACAGATGTCCTTATTACTCTCTCCGACGATGGTAAGGGACTCGATATAGAAGCGATCCGTAAACGTGCTTTAGACCAGGGAATGATCAATGCTAATGCCGAGATCAGTGATGATGATCTGATTCAGTGTGTACTACTGCCTGGCTTCAGTACTGCCAAGGAAGTTACCCAAATCTCCGGTCGTGGCGTCGGTCTGGATGTTGTAACCAGCGAAGTCAAGCAACTGGGTGGGTCCCTGGAGATCGATTCCCAGCCAGGACGCGGTACCAGCTTTATTATCCGCCTACCGCTTACACTGGCGATTTCCGATGCGTTGTTAGTGCGTGTCGGTGAAGAGATATACGCTATTCCTCATGGCACGGTCGCTGCTGTTGTCAGAGTCCGACGTCAGGAACTCCTGGCCTGTTATAACGAGCGACAGGATGGCTTTGATTATGGTGGAAAGCGATACAAGGTCAGTTATTTAGGCCGTATGATGGGTACAGGGCAACATGAGATTCACGAAGCCACACGCTGGTTGCCCCTGCTATTATTACAGACTGGTGAACATCAAGCCGCCCTACAAGTCGACGAAATGCTCGGCAGCAGGCAAGTGGTGGTCAAATCCCTTGGCAAGCAGGTGGGGAGTGTGCGCTGGATAACAGGTGGTACCATCTTGGCGGATGGACGCGTTGCCTTGATACTCGACCTTGCGGCACTGGTACGTATGGATGCAACCGGTAATCCCCCCAAAAAATAACGGGGTTCAAAAGTAGAATTTTCCAATTATGATTA
>JAHXHU010000181.1 GCA_025656375.1 Candidatus Thiodiazotropha sp. (ex Ustalcina ferruginea)
AAGCCGCTTCGCGACAACGGATACCTGCCCGGGCCCTACGCCTACCGGGGTCTACCAGCCTGCGCATTCGCTATCCATGGCCGGCAGCGTATGTTGTCTGCTAAATAGTGGAAGAATATTAGTAGAATAGCTGAAAACTGTTTCCAGGAACAAAAATATGGGCCGGTGTCAAAACCAGGCTAACTATCGTCCAATAAGAATAGATGCCAAAATATTAGACTTTTCTATTAGACCAATCTGCTTAATTCCAACACCGCCCCACCCATCAAACCTTGGAGTCTGATCAGTACATACTGATTTCCTGCCACTCCTCATCCGTTAACAGTTTATTTAGATCAACCAGGATCAGGAGACTATCTTCCTGTGTAGCAACACCTTGAATGTAGCGAGAACTCTCTTCAGTACCCACATTGGGTGCCGCATCGATTTCTGTCTCACGCAACTCAACCACTTCAGCCACAGCATCGACCAGAATGCCGACAACCTGCTTTTTAGATTCGATGACAATGATTCGACTGGCATCATCCAGCTCAGCAGAGGGTAGTCCAAAGCGTGTTCGAGTATCGATCACGGTTACCACATTGCCACGTAGATTGATAATACCCAGTACGTATGAGGGTGCCCCAGGCACCGGAGCGATCTCTGTGATACGGAGTACCTCTTGTACTTGCATCACATTGATACCGTAGACCTCGTCCATCAGGATAAACGTCACAAATTGGATCAGTGGGCCGCCCCCACTCTCATCATCATCTTCAATAGTCATGTTTATACCTCATCGAGTTATTTTCTACCTTAATCCGTGTGTTGATGACGGATAGGCTGCTGTTCCAATTCAATCAAGCGGCAAGCATCTCCAGCACACCATCCACATCCAGTAATACGCTTAACTCCTGAATGATGATACCGGCGTACCAGGGTCGTAACCCACTCTCCGAGCGCCACCGAACTTCATCCTTCTCTACTGTCAGGGTATCGCAGATACTGTCAACCGCTAATGCTCTGTGTCCATCACCAATCAGTAATAAATGCTGAGGATGGAGAGCCTCATTCCCGGTTAGTCGTTCCGGCATCAGTAGACGGGCACTGTCTATAATGATGACCTTTTCATCTCGATTAACCACCACGCCCAATGACCAGCCAGGCTGTCCTGGCAGCTGACTCGCTTCTCCTGCATAACTGAGAATCCCCATCAGTGATGAGAGTGGAATCCCCAATTTGATGCCATTCACCTTGAACAGCAATACTTGAAAAGCACTCTCCGCCCAGCTTGGCGCGCTGTTTTGCTGAGATGGTTGCTCGTCACGAATAGCTGACTGATGCACAGCAACAACGGTGGGTTGTCCGGTCTCTTCTATCTTGGTATCGGCATATGCCGGAGGCTCTTTAACCTCGGTCTTTGGCGTAGCTATCAGGGGATCATCAATCTCTAACAATAAGGTATCAAGATAACTTTTCAAGGCGCTATCGGGTTCAGCTATCTTGCTGGCAGCCTCCCGTGAAGCTCGTGTTTTATCCACCTGCTTCACCTTCCTGCACCTGCCTGTGATGGCAGCTGTTCATCTTCGCTCAGTAGATCCTGTAACAGCTTCTCATAGGCGATCACACCTCGGCTTTGGGGAGCGAACAATGCGGGAGGTATACCTGCCTTACTGGCTTCTCTGAACAATGTATCGATGGGTATCAGGCTATGCCAAATATGCCCAGGATAACTCTCACGCATCACTCTTACGCTATCAATGGAGGCGCGAGTACGGCGATCAAATAAGGTAGGCACTACGAGATAAGGCAGCGGATTCTGTCGTGATTTCGTCACCATCTCCAGGGTATGCAGCATACGCTCCAATCCCTTTAGGGCAAGAAATTCTGTCTGCACTGGGATGATCAGCTGCTCACAGGCTGCCAATGCATTGATCATCAGTATCCCAAGAATCGGTGGGCAGTCGAGTATCACATGGTCATAGCGGTCCTGAAGCTGGCTGAGTGCCTGTTTTATCACCAATCCTATCCCGTCCAGCTTACCTGCCTGTCGATCAAGGGTGGCCAGGGCCATCTCAGCAGGTATCAGATCCAGACCTTCTGTTCCGGTAGGGTAGATCAGACTGAGTGGATCAACTTGCCGATGTTGTGCCTCACCTCGAAACAGGCTGTAGACACTCTCCTCGAGGGCATCAGGATCGTATCGGAAGTAGCTGGTCAATGACCAATAACGTCCGCATTCCCCACTGGGATAGCTGACCGCCTAATGAGACAGTAGTGGTTGTCTTCCCCACTCCCCCTTTCTGGTTGGCGACCGTCCAGATTTTCATCAGCCACCCGCCGGAAGATCGATGACTCGATCCTCTCTGCCGTTCATACCCATAATCACCAGAGAGACACGACGATTTTTTGCCCTACCCACCTCGCTCGTATTTTCAGCAACAGGCCTGTGCTCAGCATATCCAACTGCTGACATTCGGCCCGGCTCTACTCCCATACGGGTCATTAAGTGTACAACGCTTGCAGCGCGAGCTGCGGAAAGCTCCCAGTTTGACGGAAACTCCTCGGTACTGATCGGACGGTTGTCGGTATTCCCTTCCACTTGAACCTGATTGGGTACTGTTCCCAGCACTCGGCTAATGCTCCTAAGTGCTTTTACAGCCGCCCCCGAAAGGTGAGCGCTGGCACTGGCGAACAGCATCTTGTCCTTCATATTGACAATAACCCTGTCCTGAGTGAAATCGACATCGACCAGTTCCTGATCGATATATTCACTCAGCATGTCCTCAATGGTAGCGGCAAGAAAGCTGAGTCTTTGCCCTTCATCAGTCGACATGGAGGGAATCGACTCTGACTCCGTCCCCCGTTCCTGGTATCGTCCTGCACCGTGACGAAGTTCACTTTGAATCAGGGCGCTCTCCTGCTCCACCCCTGGTGTTTGTCCTGGGTTGCGGTTTATCTCGCCGACCTGAATAGGATCGAGACTGCGACGACTCTCCTGAAAAGCATCGGTGAGTGTTCGTGAGAGTACTCGGTATTTGCCCTCATTGACGGATGAGATGGAGTACATAACCACAAAAAAGGCAAACAACAGGGTAATAAAATCTGCATAGGAGACTATCCAACGCTCATGGTTGACATGTTCCTGTTTGCGTTTACGTCTTTTACTCATCAGCGCATCCTTTCTTTGAGAAAGACTGGCCATTCTCAGCACGACGCACCTTGCATCCAATGACTTCCCGCCGCCGTGCAGAGGATGTCAAGCAACATCGGGCACTGTACTTGATACTCACTGGAGAAAGCCCTTAAGCTTGGTCTCGATACTGCGTGGATTATCACCTTCAGCTATACAGATCACACCTTCGATGACCATCTCACGGAATTTCGCAATGTTCTCTGACTGTGTCTTTAATTTTGCTGCGATTGGCAACAAGAATAGATTTGCCAGACCCACACCATAGATAGTGGCCACGAATGCAGTGGCGATACCACTTCCCAGTTTGCTCGGGTCTGCTAAATTCTGCATCACGTGAATCAGTCCCATGACAGCACCGATTATCCCGATAGTGGGTGAGTATCCTCCCATCCCTTCATAGACTTTGGATGCCTGAATATCATGTTGTTCACTGGCATCAACCTCCATTTCAAGAATGTCCCGTAAGGCTTCAGGTTCACTACCATCAACCAACAGTTGCATCCCCTTACGAATAAATGGATCAGGCTCTTCATCTGCAATGGTCTCTAATCCCAGTAACCCCTCCTTTCGGGCAATGTTGCTCCATTTCACCAATTTGTCGATAGTGTTGCGCATATCGAGTTTTGCAGGTAGAAATACCCGCCCGGAGAGACGTAGTGCATGTAAAAACACGGGTACGGGTGTCTGTAGCAGGATGGCACCGATGGTACCACCGGTCACAATCACCATTGCCGGTCCATTGACCAGGGAATCGATGTGTCCCCCCTCCAGCCAATTGCCACCCAGAATCGCTAAAAAAGCGACCAGAATACCGATAAAGCTTAGAAAATCGAGTCTCATATCAATCTCATCGGCACGAAAATATCATCTTGTAGTTTGGTCATGTTTACATTCAATCCTGTCAACTAGCCTAGTGCCCAATACTTAGATCCTGGCTAATAGAGGTCCTATCTCGTCCAGAGTCAGCACCCGATCAGTCAGTCCTGCCTTTTCCACTGCCTGGGGCATGCCGTAGACTACACAGCTCTTCTCATCCTGACTCCATAAATTGGAGCCCATCTGTTTCAATTGTTTTGCACCTTGTAAACCATCCCCTCCCATACCAGTCAGGATCAGACCCAATGCCCGATCCTTATAGCTGTTGGCAACTGATGTCAGCATCAGGTCCACACTGGGGTGATAGATTTGTCCACGTAACGGTTCTGAGATACGTACTTGGTAGCTGGATGGACCACGCTCTGCCTGCATCTGTTTACCACCAGGGGCGATTAAACACTCGCCAGCGACAAGTGGAGCACGATCCGTAGCCTCCTTAACCTTAATCGCACACACTGAGTTCAATCTCTCAGCATAGGCCCCGGTAAAACTACCCGGCATGTGTACTGCCACCATCACCGGCAAAGGGTAATTTCGTGGCAAAGCACATAAAACCTGACGTAGTGCAACCGGACCACCTGTTGAAGCACCAATAGCCACTAGCTCCGGTCTCTTACCTGGCTTGATAGTCGCCTGCTGGGAAAGTGATGGACGGCTGACTTGACTGCGATAGCTGCCAGAAGCGGCTCTCGAACTATTTAGCCGAGAATGTCCCACAGCCAGCACACGTTCAACCAGTTGCCTATTGGACTCCTCAATACCTTTACCCAAGTTGCTCATATCCTTGGGCAGAAAATCCATTGCACCCGCATCCAGGGCATCCAGCGTCTCCCTGGCTCCCTCCTTCGTCAGTGCTGAAAACATGAGGATGCGTGTCGGTGCTTCCGCCATGATTTTGCGTACTGCTGAGATACCATCCACGACCGGCATCTCCACATCCATGGTAATCACATCGGGTCTTAGTGTACGGGTTCGCTCGATTGCCTCTTCACCATTTGCAGCGATCCCGACTATTTCAATGTCATCAGCCAGGGACAGTGCCGCAGAAATACGGTTTCGGAAAAACGCCGAATCATCGACAATCAATACTCTCAATTTGGCGCTCATTTTCCTCTTTTAACCTAGTGGCTTTGTCCGTGAACGGGACCGCCAACCATGTTGCTTTCTCCCTATCCTGTTGCGGTTAATAACTGTGCTTTACTCAATATTTCTTAGTATATTTTCGCATCAGACCTGGCACATCCATGATCAAGGCAATTTTTCCGTCACCGGTAATCGTGGCACCGGCCATACCATCCAGTCCTTGCAGGAGGGCACCCAATGGTTTAATGACCACTTCCTCCTGTCCTATCAGGTGATCAACCACTAAACCGACCTGGATATTCCCCACATTGACAATAACAACATGTCCCTTTGACCTATCTTCATCCGACATCGGTTTCTTAGGTATCAACCAATTACGCAGATAGAAGAGTGGCAGCGCTCGGTCGCGCACCATGATAGTCAGTTGACCATCTACCACATTGGTCCGTTTTAGATTGAGATTGAAAATCTCTACTACGCTGGCCAGAGGTAATGCGAAGGGTTGATCTCCAAGTACCACCATCAACGTCGGTAGAATAGCAAGGGTCAGTGGCAGTTTGATGATGATACTGCCTCGTTCCCATTCGGAATCGATCTCTACAGAACCATTCATTTGGGCTATGCGCGTCTTGACCACATCCATCCCAACACCGCGCCCTGAGACATCCGAGATTTCAGCCTTCGTGGAAAAGCCGGGAGCAAAAATCAGATTGAAGCACTCTTTATCATCCAGACGGGCGGCCGCTTCACTATCCATCATGCCTTTCTCTACAGCCTTTTTACGCAGCACTTCAGGGTCCATCCCTTTGCCGTCATCGGCGATTGAGAGCAGGATATGATCACCCTCCTGAGCGGCGGAAAGCACCACGGTTCCACGCCTCGGCTTACCTAGTGCTTCACGTTCCTCAGGTTGTTCAATACCGTGATCAACCGAATTACGCACCAAATGGACAAGGGGATCTGCCAACGCCTCGACCAGATTCTTATCCAGGTCGGTATCCTCACCCTCCATCTCAAGGTCGATCTCTTTTTTCAAACTCCGGGCCAAGTCACGCACAACACGGGGGAATCGGCCGAATACCTTCTTGATAGGCTGCATCCTGGTCTTCATTACCGCCAGTTGCAGATCTGATGTAACCACGTCCAGATTACCTACCGCATTGGCCACATCTTCATCATTCAAGGTGGCCTTCAGCGTTGCCAGTCGGTTACGCACCAGCACCAGCTCTCCGACCATGTTCATGATTTCGTCAAGCCGTTGTGTATCCACCCGTACCGAGGTCTCCGCCGTGGGCTTGTTTGGCGCAACTTTGGGCTGCTTTGATGTTGGCTGCGCTGCCGGTTTGGCTTTGGCTTTGGCTTTGTCTTTTGCTTTTGCAGCTGGCTTAGCTGCCGGTTTCGGTTTTGCATTAGCTTTGGCTACAGGTTTTGCTTTCACCTTTTCCGGCGGTTGTTTAGGGGATTGCTTTGCTGCTTTTTTATTTCCACGGGTGGGAGCCGCTGCTTTAACCTTACCCGGGTCAAACTTGCCTTCACCATGAATTTGATTCAGCAGGTCTTCAAACTCATCCTCACTTATCTCGTCATCATTCGCTTTGGGGGAAGTTTGTGATTTTGCTGACGCTGCCTTTTTTGCAGCTGATTTCTTTGTGGTTAACTTTTGGGGTTCGAACTTACCCTTGCCATGCAGCTCATCCAACAGGGATTCAAATTCATCCTCAGAGATATTCTCATCCCTGGAAGCCGATGCAGGTTCTTGAATGGCATCCAGCAGGGTTTCAAATTCATTGTCGCTCAGATCTCCCCGGGTCGGTGTTTGCGCCGAATCGACAGACTCAACTGCTTCATCAACTGCTTCATCAGACTCAGTTTCATCGCTTTCTTCAGCTGCTGGTTCCTCAGAATCCTCAGCCTCCGGCACAGCGTACCGATTAAGGCGTTCGATTAATTTAGGATTGGCATGATCAGGCATGACGCCTTCCCGCACCTCCTCGAACATGACATTCACAACATCCAACACCTCGAGCACTGAATCCATCAGGTCAGGCCCGACACTACGTTGTCCCTGACGAAGGATATTGAATACATCTTCCGCTCGATGACAAACCTCTACCAAAGGGTCAATGGTCAGGAAACCGGCGCCACCCTTGATGGTATGAAAGCCTCGAAATACTGCATTCAGCAGATCGAAATCATCCGGTTGCTGTTCCAGATCCACAAGCTGCTCACTGAGCAGCTCCAGAATTTCTCCAGCCTCAACCAGAAAATCCTGTAGGATCTCGTCGTTGACATCGATGCTCATCTATTGCTCCCGGTAGTTCACCGAACTTTGCCGATTGTTACTGAAAACTATATCGGTATTTACTCAAATAACTAAAACCCAAGGCTGGAAAGCAGATCATCCACATCATCCTGATTGGTCACTTGATCCCCCTGATCCAGACCTGGAATTGCCGGTCCGGACAATTCATGAGGGTCGTGTTTGTTCTGGTTGGTGTCGTCCATTTTGCTACCGGTAATGCGTACCAGCATAACCAGTTTCTCTTCCACGTCATGCACCAGGGTGATGACCTTGCGTATTATCTGACCGGTGAGATCTTGAAAGTCTTGAGCCATGAGTACCTCGGATAGATTTTTATGCAGTGCAGCAGCATCTGTCTCACTCTTTTTCAGAAAGCTGGAGAGGGCATCGCTCAAACCCTTGAAATCTTCTTTGTTGAGCAGTCGTGAACGCAGGTTGTCCCACTGATCGGCAAGCTCGGCGGACTGCTTTTCGATCTGTTCCACCAGTGGCAGGCTTTGTTCAACTGCCGTGAGTGTTCGGTCTGCCGACTGCTCTGCCATGGTGATGACATAGGTGAGTCTCTCCTTGGCATCCGGTATCTCTACGTTTGTCATATCGGAGATCTTGGCATCGAGCAGAAAGCCGTTTATCGCATCGTGTAATTCACGGGTAAGACGGCCGACCTCAATAAACAGGTCATCGCTCTTCTGCTTCGGCGCCAATGATGAGATCAATCGTTCTGATTCTGCATCGTCACCGGCTTCCAGACTGGAAACAAGGGCCTTGGCAATCTCGAGTTGTTGTTGGTTATCTTGTTGTTGCCCCATCTTCTACTCCTGGCACTGTATCGTATTAACCCACACGTTCGAAAATCTTACTGATTTTCTCTTCCAGGGTAGTGGCAGTAAAAGGCTTGACTACATAGCCGTTCACGCCGGCCTGCGCAGCCTCGATAATCTGCTCACGTTTGGACTCGGCAGTAACCAGTAACACCGGCAGTGAAGCCAATTTCTCATCGGCTCTGACCGCCTTCAGCAGATCGATACCGGTCATTCCTGGCATGTTCCAGTCCGAGACCAGAAAATCGAAGCTCCCACCCTGTAACATGGGGAGTGCTGTGAGCCCATCATCTGCTTCCTGGGTATTGTTGAACCCAAGATCACGCAACAGATTCTTGATAATGCGTCGCATGGTGGAAAAATCATCCACAATGAGGATCTTCATGTTCTTATCCAATGCTACCTCCCTCCTGATTTCTGATAGCTGATTTCAACCAACCGTTCACAGGCCAACCGTTACTCTTCGTCATGTATCAATGAGAGCCAATCCGTAAGACGCGAACGCAAACGTAGTGTTGCCTGGCTGTGA
>JAHXHU010000248.1 GCA_025656375.1 Candidatus Thiodiazotropha sp. (ex Ustalcina ferruginea)
TTTGTTGATCAATGACTTGTCACGATTTCATTGTATCAAAACAAGGGGGTTTTCAGGCCTTTCTCGTTAAGTATTTATGGGACAGCAGTGCTTATAGATATATAAAAATCTATCAATTCACTTTGCTATTTCCAACAATATTCAAGCAAGCATCTGATATTATCGAACTTATAAAATCCATGTCGGTCACGTTTCTGCTAATATCAATGGCACATCCAATTCATCACCACTCAACCCCCCATGCACCCCCACCAGTTCATAACGCCTCTCCTGTGCCAACCAATCCTTGATCGTGTAGTTCTCCTGCATCAGTAGCAGACGATCTCCTATGCGCTGAGTCAATTGAGGATGAGGCTCGCCCAACCCGAACCAACCGTTCTCAATCAGTTCGGTGGCTGTATAGACTTCTGCCTGCCCAGCAAATTCGCTTTTCACATAATCATCAAAGGCGTTTTCACAACCGGGGCGCAGATAGCAGTAGGCAGCGCGAGGTTCTCCACAGAGTGGCAGGCTGAGCAGCCTGAGCAGTTCCGGATGATCATCGAGGCAGAGTCTGTCTGACGGTGTGGTATCGATCTGGCCGTGATCGGCACAGATGATAATCAGGCTGTCCGTGCCACGACAACGTTGCAGCAGATCGTTGAAGGCCTGATCTATCTCCAACAGATGCTGCCGCGCCGCTTCGCTCCAGATGGCATGCTGGTGTCCGATGTTATCCAGATCCGGCCAGTAGGCATACAGGTATCTCTCACCGTTGTCTTGCAGGGCATCTACAGTCTGATCGGTCATATCCGACAGATGACTGTGACTCAATAGACGGGATTTTCCCAGATGAGCGAGATTGAAATCCGATTGGGCAATAGGCTTGGGTGAAAGCGTGACAGTATCAACATCGATCCGGTCTGAAAAAGCGCGATGTCCCAGCAAGGCCCGGGTATCGATGCCGGCCTGCCTCAATCCGACACCGCCGTATCTTGCCCTTCCCGGCAATACGGCCAGCAGTGCCCCCAGTTCCCTGAAGTAGATATGCCAACCCGTGAGGCCATGCTGCTGAGGCGCATCACCCGTGAGAAAGGTGGTGACTGCGGTTGCTGTCGTTGGGGGGAACACCGAGGTCATACTGCCTTTTAGATGGGCATTCAGATGGCTTGCTTCAGGGTGCGCCTGAAGATAGTTCATGCCTAATCCATCCACAACCCAGAGCACAACCTGACGGTACTCACCGATCTGCTTCGATGTGAGTAAATCGAGCTGTCGATAAGCATGCTTCGAACCACCCATGGCCTCCTGCAATGAGGCCATCAAATTGACGATACTGCCACCATTGTAGTCAGGAAGGCGCATGAGTCATTGTTACCCATAAAAGTGATACATCGTGATTCATTGTACATTTTTCGGTATTCTCTAAAACCATACGTTTGTGGGTTGTCTAAGGCTTGTGTACTTCGTCATAGATTCTGTGCCATTCAGAGCCACCCCAATGCGCCAGGTCAAGGCGCGGGTCGCAGGGAATGGCATGCCCTTTCCAAGAGCCGCAACGCAGGACTGGCGTATTGGGGTGGCTCCCTTCGGGCGAACCTGGAAGGGGCCATCCGCGGCGTTATGCCTCTTGGAAAGAATCCTGCCATTACCTGCGAGGCAGGCCTTGCGCCTAACCCCTTCCAGGCCCGCTGAATGGTACAGAATTTATGACGAGGTACACTAGTGGCTACAAAAGATGATGATCGTCCTGCATCCATAGATGAAGCGACAAGACTGGCCACCACCAAGGGCTTGGATAATCCTCCTGATGCTGATTCGACCGATCCGGTTACAGACTCGGTGCGGTCCCCCACCGAGGCATTGACCGCAATTTTCGAGGAAATAGCCAACTCAGCCTCAGCGGCTGTCACGATCGGCTCGATGCTGAAAAACCGCTTTGTACTCGAGGAGATGTTGGGACGCGGTGGTATGGGCGTTGTCTATAAGGCGAGGGATCAGCGAAAGGTCGAGGCGATGGATAGGGAACCCTATATCGCCGTCAAGGTGCTATCGAAGGATTTCCAGGCCAACCCCGACTCCTTCATTGCCCTGCAGCGAGAGAGCAAAAAGGAGCACCAGCTGGCTCATCCCAATATTGTCACCGTCTACGATTTTGACCGCGACGGTCCAAATGTCTTCATGACCATGGAATTGTTGGAGGGTGAGCCGCTCGATCAGCTGATCCGGCGTCTTCGCCCAGGGACACTGCCCACCGAACAAGCCCTTTCGATCATTCAACAGATGAGTCCTCACTGGCCTATGCCCACTCGGAAAAGATCGTTCACTCCGACTTTAAGCCGGGAAATATCTTTCTGACCTCAAAAGATGTTGTAAAAGTGGTCGATTTCGGCATCGCCCGCGCAGCAAAGGGTCCTGACCGGGTTGTTGAGGATGCAACGATATTTGATCCGGGTTCCCTCGGTGCACTGACCCCGACCTATGCGAGTTGCGAAATGCTTGAATCCGGGGAGCCGGATCCTCGAGATGATGTCTACGGTCTGGCCGTCGTTGCCTATGAACTGCTTGTCGGGAATCATCCATTTGATCGTAAGCCAGCCACTTATGCACGAGATCTGGAGCTTAAACCGAAACGCCCCAAGGAGTTGTCCAAAGAGATCTGGAATGCTATCTCCCATGCCTTGGAGTTTGAGCGTGAAAAACGTACTGCCGATGCGACCTAGTTTCTCAAGGAGATGGCAGGGCCTCGTACCGGACGGGACAAGGTACGACCCAAATGGCTGATTCCTCTTATTGCGTCAGCGTCTCTCGCTCTGATTGTTATTCTTGGATCACTGATTATTTCTGGTCAGAACAAAGGTGTTCAACCGGAAGGGGTACTTGAAGAGACCTCTACCCTCGACCCCGATCTACGAGAGAGAGTGGAAAACCTACTTGAGGTAGCGGATGTACATATGTTGGTTGGCCGTATGCTCGAGCCACCCGGCAGCAGTGCCTACGATGCCTATCAACAAGTGTTGGTCATGCACCAGCACAACAAACAGGCCAATCAGGGCCTGCAACGGTTAGGCGATCAAATTGAAGAGCGTGTCAGAGAGGCGATACAGACGGGTAAGCTTGAAGCAGGACGAAAGCTGTTGGATAAGGCGCTTGATGCCCTCCCCCGACATCAGGGATTGATTGAACTACAGAAAGAATTGTAAGGCCGGTTACAAGGGCCGCATCCTACATAGCTGCAGATGCGTAGTTTTTTTAACATTACTATTTTGAAGCATCCGGCCATTCGCAGTCAGCATTAACACAGGCTAATACCTCTCTCCATACCTTCTCCCAACAACAGGCATGGGAAAATTCCTCTAATACAATGAACTGGCTGTTTGACTGATTTTTCAGTGCCTCACGAATAATCTGCGGAGGGATATTCTTATCCTTTCCTCCTGCCAAGTGGTACTGCCGGATCCCGATTGGCAGGGCCTGCATCGATTGGGGGTTTAACGAGCCGTGAAGGGGGTCATAATTGTGATAGCTGGCCCAGGCTTTGATATCCAGATTTCCGGCCAAGGAGACCACTGTGCTGGTCTCTGGGAACCTTTGAGCCAACAACATAGCCAGTCCACCCCCCCCGCTGAAGCCAAATATTTTCAGTGTCGAGTAGTCCAAATCATACATCACTCCACGCAGTGCCAACGCCATACTGTCGACCACCTGAGATGAGTAACGTGCTGAGGTCCAGAGATCGGGTATACAGGAAGACTGTCCGGACTGGCCGTGATAACAGGGACGTCCCAGATAGATACTGGGTGCTGTATCCAACGCCATCAACGCCAATCCCACTGGATTGCGTGGTGTAGGGTCCTGAGCGACCAAAAATCCACCCATCCACGGAGTGCCATCCCCGCCCAGGTAGACATGTAGGGTGGATGAGGCTTGCTGCTCATCATTGTTGAAGATGACATGGGTAAATCCCTTACCTGTGATCTCAGCTCTGTGGAAGCCATACGCCTCTGCTACTTGGTCAAATCGAAGGCTCGGAGTTGTACAGGCCGTGAGTAAAATCGATGTTGCAATGCAAAAAAGTAGTGAATATGTCATAGATAGTGTTGTTAGACGTTTCCACGGGGATGTGAATTGTCTATCCTTATTCGAGAGACTGAACTCAGCGTATTGGGATATACCATGTTACATCTTCATTCAAGGAAGCAAACGCTTCATATCAAACCCTTGCCTTTGATTGCTAGCACAATCCTGGCTGCCTTTATATCACTTGCCGGTTGTCAGTCGCAGACTAGCCGACAGATGACAGGCGATGCTTCGGCTCCCGTTACGGGCAATTCAGACAAATTTCTGATTATCGACTGCCTGCTTCCGGGGGAGGTACGCAAGTTGGGGTCGAATATGACCTACATTTCACCAAGAAGGCCGGTTAAAACGACCGCCTCAGCGTGTGAGATCCGTGGTGGTGAATACGTGGCCTTTGATCGGGCAGACTATAGGACCTCCTTGCATGTCTGGCTACCTCAGGCACAGGAAGGCGATCCTATCGCCCAGAACTATGTGGGCGAGATCTATGAAAAGGGTCTGGGTATCCAACCCGATTACGCTACGGCTGCCGCCTGGTACGGTAAGGCTGCCGACCAGGGTAACTCAAGAGCGCGAATCAACCTGGGTTTTCTCCACGAAAAGGGATTGGGTGTCGAAAAGGATCTGGCTCAGGCGCTCAACTGGTACCGCAAGGCATCCGGTCTGGAGGACGATAATCTCCAGTTCTCCTCATCTGTCGAGATCTCCAAGGCAGAACGAAACGAACTTCGTCTGCTTAAACAGGAGAGACAGCAGCAGAAATCTGAAACAGAGAGTCTGCGTCGGCAACTCAAAAGCACCAGCGGGCAATTGAAGTCTGAGCTGTCGAAACTCACCAAGGCGGAGCAACGACTGACCAACCTTCGAAAAACGCTAAATAGCCAGGGCCCCATGACTTCATCGGCTACAGTTGCCACATCTGACGGGCCAGCACTGAAACAACTCAAAAGCAAGCTGCTCAACAGTGAAAAGAGTGCCCAGCAACAACGCAACCAAATCGCAGCCCTGGAAAAGGCCTTCACTGATCAACAGTCACAAATGGAGAGCGCATTAAAACAGTCTCAGCAAGAGACGGTTCAACAGCAAAAACAGGCAGCACTACTCCGTCGCATGCTTGATGAAAGAAACCAGCAATTGTTGAGTGAGAAGAGGTCTCTAGCCGCGACTGAGACGGAACTTACGACACTACGCTCGGAATTGAACCGAAGGGAGAATCTCTCCAAAGTTTCGAGAGACAAGGGATTGAAGCAACTACAGGCTCAACTGGCTGAACAGGAAAAGGCGGTACTCACTCAGCAACGCAAGATTATCGATCTTGAGTCCTCCTTCACCTCACAACAGTCAAAGATGAGTGAGTCATTACGCTTGTCGGCTCAGGAAAACGCTCAATTGCAGGAGGAGCTCAAGGTCCAGAGACAAGTAAAGCGAGTCAAGTGAAACAGAAACTCGATCAGGTACAAACTGAACTCTCTCTGGCTGACCAGGAGATTGGCAAGAGTCGCCCTGAGCTTGCAGAACAACGCAAACAGCTTGCGCTGGCACAAAAGTCACTCACTGAAGCAACCAATAACACCCTATCGCTGGAACAGGAAGTGGTACGTTTGCAAGAGGAATTGGAGAGTCGTGAAAGCAGCATGGGTCAGCAGGGCCTGGCGGTTACAAAACTCAGACAGCAATTGAGTGAGTATCAGCAACGCCTGCAGTTGATTGAACAGGATAAGAGCACCACTCAATCCGCACTGAAGAGTGATGTGGCAAAAAGAGAACAGCAAATCGCAGACCTGCGTCAGAAGCTACAGCAAACTCAACAACAGCTCGATAAACTCAATCCTGATCTGGCCCGTCAACAGACAATCCTACGGCAGACTCAGAAGGAGCTGATCGCTACCAAGACGGCTGCCGCAAGAAAAGAAAGCGAGGTCAGGAAGCTGCGCAAGGCCGAGCAGAAATATCTCGATGAGATTCAGGCACAGCAGATAAAGATCGATCGCTTCCAGGCTGAAGCCCTCAGATACAGGACTCAATTAACCGATCTACGGACACGTAAACAGACCGCCTCCCTATCAGGGCCAAGCATAGAAATCATCGACCCTCCGGTTGCACTTACCCCTGGCATTCCCAGTATCCGCTTGAGGTCTGCGGCAAAAGAGCGACTGATTACCGGGAAGGTCGTTGCCCCGGCAGGCCTACTCTCCTTCACGGTGAACGACAAAACTGAAAAGCCTGATGAACTGGGTATCTTTGCAACCAGCGTCAAGGTTGACGATGAGCAGACACCGGTGAAGATGGTCGCTGTCGACAAGAAAGGACAACATACCAGCCTGGAGTTTCTATTGATTCCAAAACTTCGCTATGCATCAAGCGCGAAAGATCTGCCCCAATCAGCCAGCAACTCACAGATGTCGGCTAGAAGAATGACTGGCAAAGTGGATTTTGGCAATTACCATGCGCTGGTGATAGGAAACAACCAGTATAAGCACTTTCCCAACTTGGTCAGTGCCAGTGTCGATGCTCAAAAAACTGCCGATCTGCTCAGCAGCAAATATGGTTTCGAGACAACCACACTGATCGATGCCACCCGTTATGACATGCTCTCCGCACTCAATGAATTGCGGGAAAAAATGACTGAGAATGACAACCTTCTGATCTATTATGCTGGGCATGGTGAATTGGATAGGGTGAATCTGCGCGGTTATTGGTTACCGGTGGATGCTGAGCCTAACAGTACCGCCAATTGGATCTCGAATATCGCCATCACAGATATCCTGAACGCCATGTCTGCAAAACATATCCTGGTGGTTGCGGATTCTTGCTATTCTGGTTCTCTGACCCGCTCATCCATGGCGCGACTGGATGCCGGCATGTCCGATGAGGTAAAGACAAAATGGTTGAAGGTCATGGCCAAGACCCGCTCCCGCACTGTATTGACCTCGGGTGGTCTTAAGCCTGTGCTCGATCAGGGTGGTGGTCAACACTCCGTGTTCGCCAAATCATTCCTTAAGACGTTAACGGAAAATGATACTATCCTGGAAGCCTATAAACTGTTCCGTGGTCTGGCCAAAGAGGTTCAGCTGACAGCTTCAAAATTCGGTATCGATCAGATCCCGGAGTATGCCCCTATCAAACATGGCGGGCATGAAGCGGGCGAATTCTTCTTTATACCGCAAGGTTGATCGCACTACTGGCTTACAACAGACAACAAAATATATAAAATCGGGGAGAATTGACTATGGTTCACTGCAGGAAAGCCACACGCTATCCCAGGCTGATGACCAAATCACTGCAATATTTCTCTGCGCTGTTGCTTGCGCTCTTCTCAGTGAGCTCTTCAGCCGTATTTACTGTTACGCCTGCTACCATTGACTTTGGTGGCATTGGGGTTGGCACTGACAGCGATGTCATCACAGTCACTTTCAGTAATATAAATACTTCAAGTGCAATAGATTTTTCCTCAATATCAGCGACTGGCAATTTTAGCATTGCCCATAATTGCCCAACGTTTCCAACACTGCTCGATGAACTGACTAGCTGTACTATCGACGTAACATTTTCACCCCTCTCCTCAGGCGCATTATCGGGTACTCTGACGATCGCCGGTCACGACCATTCCATTATATTAGGCGCTGGCTTTCTTCCGTTTACAACGACGGTATCACTCTCCGGAACCGGTCTGACGGGAGATCTATCCATTAATTCCAATGGTGTGGATTTAGGCTCAGTTCCATTAGGCACAACCAGCAGTCCGGTCCCTGTCGCCCTCTCCAATCCGGGTAATGCAGCAGTCGATATCAGTGCAATCACCACTACGGCTCCCTTCACTCAAACCAACGATTGTCCCGGCAATCTTGCCGCTGCCGGTAGCTGCACCATAATGGTCAGTGCCGCTCCGGGATCGTTGGGGACACTTTCGGGAACGTTAACTGCCAGCGGTATAGGCCCACAAGGTACAACCAGCCAAAGCGTATCACTCAGCGCGACCGCAGTTGGTGCAGTGCTATCCTCTTCGCTTACCAGCTTAAGTTTCCCTGACACTCCCGTAAATGCCACCAGTAGTCCACAATCATTAACCCTACGAAATCAGGGAAATACAGCACTGCAGACACTATCGGTATCGACGACCGGTGATTTCACACAAACCAATGACTGTCCTGTGGCGCTTGATCCAAACCTGAGTTGTACGATCTCAGTCACTGCATCACCCTCAACCCAGGGTGATTTGACGGGTTCGGTGGAGATAAATGGCACCAGTGCAGGCTTGGCTGTTGTCCATACTGTACCTCTCAGTGTGTTAGCCACTGTAGGAGAACTGAGCATTTCCGACACACAGCTCACTTTTGCAGAATTGGGTGTCAACGCCTCGAGCGACCCCCAAACTGTGACTATCAGCAATCAAGGTAGTGCACCACTACAGATCAATGCGATTACAACCGAAGGTGATTTCACTCAAACCAATGATTGTGGCGTTGAGATTGATGCAGGAGGCAGTTGTACCGCCCAGGTTGTTTTTGCCCCTCAATCCTCGGGTCCACAGACAGGTGCTTTGAACATCGACACCAGTAGCGGCATGACTACTATTGTACTCTCAGGAACAGGTGAAGCATCTCCTGGGAATCCTGTTGCAGGCCTACTCAGGCCCTACACTGGCGATAACCCCAATGTCATCTCTACCAGTGAGGTCATTGGCGAGGCCTGTCCGAGTGGACGAATCAGTGCGCGTATGCAGG
>JAHXHU010000348.1:0-1487 GCA_025656375.1 Candidatus Thiodiazotropha sp. (ex Ustalcina ferruginea)
AACTGTTATTCGGGGATCCACCAGATCCCGATATTTCACCACTTCAATCCAGGCTGCTATTCTCATGAATATTTATGGGACAGCAGTGAACATAGATAGTTCATTCCAGCTAGGTTAGTCTTTCTGCACACGGTGCGCAATTAACTGCAATAATCATAAGAATGTCGGTCATGAAGATCGGCAGAAAGCGCCAGTCAGAATTTTGTTTATCTAATAACTAATGAGTCGTATCCAGGGCCCGTCATGTCGTTGCCGGGTAACGATAGAGAATAATAATCAACCCAAATTAGGATGATGTCATGAGTCAATCTGCAATTGTTTCCTGGTCCGAATTGGAACCACTAACCCCCACCTATGCCCTGGTAGCTGATGTGGATCTGGTCGTTATACGATGGGAAGAGGGGGAGCAGGTCTCGGTCCTCTATGGTCGATGTCCACACCGTGGTGCTCTGATGTCGGATGGGCGTATAGAGGGGAACAATATTATCTGCGGTGTACACGACTGGGATTATGGCTACAAGTCGGGTATCAGTGCCTACGATCCTGAGGAGAAACTACATCGTTTCAACGCATGGGTTGAAGATGGCAAGGTCTGGGTCGATGCGGATGAAATCAAGGCTTGGGCTGAGAAAAACCCCCAACCCTATGACCGGGAGAGTTACCAGGGATTGTACAAGGACCATCATGGCGGCAAGGAGGAGCCCCACTATAAATACATTCAGCACCTGGCGGAGCATGGCTTATCAGAAGTCGGCTATCATGGCCGGGTCAGCGCCATGGGCGTACCCCGCGATGAGTTGCCCAAATGGGAGCAGATCCAGCTTTTGACGGCCCAGCTGCATAAAGTCCCTTTGTTGGATGAACATCCGATCGGTACCGAAGTGGTGATCGGTCCCAATGCCAACAAACCGCTGGTTTTGGATCGTCCCCTGTTTGTTTCTGATATGAGTTTTGGTGCCCTCTCCGAAGAGGCCAAGGTAGCCCTGGCGATGGGTGCTGAGATGGCTGGTACCGGTATCTGTTCCGGTGAAGGTGGCATGTTGCCAGATGAGCAGGCCGCCAATTCGCGTTATATGTACGAACTGGCCTCTGCCCGTTTTGGTTACTCGATGGAGAAGGTACAACAGTGCCAGGCCTTCCACTTCAAGGGAGGACATGGCGCCAAGACCGGTACAGGCGGTCACCTGCCGGGAGCTAAGGTGAAAGGTCGAATTGCCAAGGTACGTGGACTCAGCGAAGGCGAAGCGGCCATATCCCCTTCCCGTTTTCCGGATTGGGAGAGCGTCGATGATTACCGTCGTTTTGCCGCAGAAGTACGAGAGGCGACTGAGGGCATCCCCATTGGCGTCAAACTCTCTGCGCAACACATAGAGCGGGATATCGAAGCCGCTCTGCAAACAAGAGAGTCTTTGATCTCGTGATGTCATTTATGCGTCCCAGGCATAAAAGACACTCGATCTTTGACAGCCTATTCATGCCCCTGCCGT
>JAHXHU010000348.1:1497-8764 GCA_025656375.1 Candidatus Thiodiazotropha sp. (ex Ustalcina ferruginea)
CGCGACAACGGATACCTGCCCGGGCCCTACGCCTACCGGGGTCTACCAGCCTGCGCATTCGCTATCCATGGCCGGCAGCGTCGGTGTGGACTATATCATCCTGGATGGTCGTGGTGGTGGCACCGGGGCCGCACCGTTGATTTTCCGTGACAATATCTCGGTACCCACCATCCCGGCATTGGCACGTGCCCGTCGTTACCTGGATAAGAAGATGGCCTTGGGCGCGGATGCTATTGCTGTCTCCAACTCGGCACTTCAATCCATCGGTTGTCTTGGCATGCGCGCCTGTCACACCAACAACTGCCCGGTGGGCATTGCTACCCAAAAACCGGATTTACGCCGACGACTGAAGATCGGAAAGGGCGCCAGCCAGTTGAATAACTTCTTTTGCGCCTCCACCGAACTCATGCAAGTGATGGCCCGTGCCTGTGGCCACGACCATCTCAACAAATTCTGTGTCGATGACCTGACCACCTTTGATAGTGAAATGGCCCATCTGACGGGTGTCGCCTATGCCGGCGTGTCTCTGGATTGAATCGGACCAAACAACGTCTCGGGGAGACCACTATGAGCGAAGAGAACAAGACATTGGTTTGGCACAAGGTGTTGTCCAAGGATGAACTACCCGAAGGACGGGTGACTTCGGTAACCTGCAAGAAACAGACCCTCTGTATGAGTCACCATGAAGGGCAGTACGGTGCCACTGGATAATAAGTGCCCCCATCAGGGTGGTCCCCTGGGGGAGGGTTCCATTGAGAACGGTTTACTGCGTTGTCCCTGGCATGGTTGGGACTATGATCCGATTACCGGTAAGGCACCGGGATTCGACGATGGTGTAGAGACCTTCCCGGTGGAGATCCGTGATGATGGCATCTATGTGGGTCTGACAACAGATCAGACCCATGTCGATACCGTGGGAGACCTGATGATGGAGACCCTGACTAACTGGGGGGTTAAACAGGTCTTTGGCATGGTGGGCCATTCCAATCTGGGTGTTGCCGATGCGCTGCGTATTCAGGAGCAGGCCGGACGTCTGACCTACTACGGCATTCGTCATGAAGGAGCGGCTGCCTTTGCCTGTTCCGCTTACGGCAAGCTGACCGGGCGACCGGCGGCCTGTCTGGCCATTGCCGGTCCGGGAGCCACCAATCTGCTCACAGGTCTTTGGGATGCCAATGTGGACCGTGCCCCGGTGATCGCACTCACCGGTCAGCTGGATACCCAGGTGCTGGGTCCCGGTGCCTTCCAGGAGATCGATCAGGTGGGTGCCTTCGGTAAAGTCGCTCAATGGTCACAGACGGTGATGCATGACAGCCGCCACACGCAACTGATGAATCTGGCCTGTAAAAGCGCCATTCTCAACCGCAGTGTGTCTCACCTGATTTTCCCCGACGAAGTACCGAAGCGGGAGTTGACCGATCCACCCCCTGCGGGGACACCGGAGGGCCGTCTGCCCTCACGGAATATTGCGCCAGCCGCTGAAGCATTGCAGGCTGCTGTTGATCTGCTTCGAGCCAGTAAACGACCAGTCATTGTGGTGGGTCATGGTGCACGCTTTCAGATGGGCGACGTAATGGCACTGGCTGAGCATCTGAATGCGCCGGTGATCACCACCTTCAAGGCCAAGGGTCAGATTGCAGACAGTCATCCCCTGGCGGGCGGTGTATTGGGTCGTAGCGGCACACCCATTGCCAGTTGGTTGATGAATGAATCTGACTGCCTGCTGGTATTCGGTGCCAGTTTCAGCAACCACACCGGTATCACCCCCAAGCGACCGACCATTCAGGTGGACTACGATCTTATGACCCTGGCCAAGTTTCACGCCATTGATGTGCCTGTATGGGGTGAAATCGGGGTGACTGCACAGGCGCTGTTTGGTGCGCTGGCGGACTATCACGATATCGAGGATCAACGCGATGAGGTGGCTGAACGTTGGGCCATCTGGCGCGAGGAGAAAAAACGTCGTTCACAGGATGACCGGGGTAAGGGTATCAATGCAGCCATCCTGTTTGAAAAATTGGGTCAGGCTGTTGATCCGGATGCCATTATTGCGGTGGATGTAGGCAACAACACTTACTCCTTCGGTCGTTACTTCGAGTGCGAACATCAAGCTGTACTGATGTCCGGCTATCTGGGATCCATCGGATTCTCATTTCCGGCCGCCATGGGTGCTTGGTCGGCGACCCAGGAGGAGGATCCGCAATTCAAGGGTCGTCAGGTGGTTTCAGTCTCCGGGGATGGTGGCTTTGGCCAGTACCTGGCCGAGATTAATACAGCGGTAAAATATGGCATGAACATTACCCATGTGCTGATGAATAACTGTGAGCTGGGTAAGATCAGCAAGGAACAGCGTGCCGGTAATTGGGAAGTGTGGCAGACCAGCCTGCATAACCCTAACTTTGCTGAATACGCGGAACTTTGCGGTGCCCTGGGTATTCGTGTTACCGATTCGACAGAATTGGGTGCTGCCTTAAAGAGAGCCTTGAGTCACCCAGGACCTGCTCTGGTCGAGGTATTGAGTGATGTGGAGCTGGTCTAGACGACCTGGGTCAGATCATGAGTGAAGCCAATCTACTCTTAATTCTCCTGGGTATAGCACTATTCGCCCTCTTTTCCGGTCCTATCGGCCGCAGCAGCCTGACACCCCCTATGGTCTTCACTGCCTTGGGGCTGGTTATGAGTCCGGTAGGTTTCGGCTGGATCGACCTGGCACTGGATAATCAGATCATACACATCGTGGCCGAGGCCTGGTGCTGTTTACCGATGCTGCCCGCATCGATCTCAAGCATCTCAGATCGGACCATGATCTACCCCTGCGTATGTTGGTGGTACATGGTCTTACTGCGCTTCCAGGTGTTAATGCCTATGCCACCGCACTAAAAATCTGTGCACGACGCGGTGACGATCTGTCGTCAGAACAACAGACGGTCACTGCCATGCCATTGCGGCTCTCAGCGAGCCTGGAACAAGGGGGTACTATCGGTGATGACTGAAGTTATCGAATCCTGGCTGACACCGTTGCTGTTTATCTCCGCCCCGGCACTGATGATTCTCTCAACGGCAGCAAGATATGTGCAACTACATGGCGAAATTCATCATCTCCAGGATCATGAAGTTACTAAAAACCATTATGACGTTTGTGATGCGGCATTACTCAAACGTGCCATCTATTTTCGCAATGCCCTGGTGGCACTCTACAGTGCCATCGCACTCTTCGCCACGGCCAGCTTGCTTGGGGCTGTTGTCTCGGGCTGGTGGGATCAAACACTACATTGGGTGGCTACCATGACGGTTGTCGGTATCGGTGCTGTCATATTTGCAGCGATCAGTCTGGCACGTGAGAGCTTGTTGTCTCTACGCATTATTGCGCTGCATTTCGGTGGGTTGGATGCTGACTAGGTTTTGTCTATGTCTCCCATCAATACATCAGGTTTATGAACAAAGAGATATGACCATGTCA
This sequence comes from Candidatus Thiodiazotropha sp. (ex Ustalcina ferruginea), assembly GCA_025656375.1. Taxonomy (GTDB): domain Bacteria; phylum Pseudomonadota; class Gammaproteobacteria; order Chromatiales; family Chromatiaceae; genus Thiodiazotropha. The sequence continues at coordinate 4,958 of JAHXHU010000348.1, forward strand.
AATCAACTTCCCTCACTCACGCTGGCAGATTGGCAGCCATCCCGGAATACACTGCATCAATTCGCGAGAATTATCGGTAAGCTGCGTGGCCACTATATGCCGAAGTCAAAACACTGGTGGCACATCACCCTGAATGTGTCTGCTCATGGTCTCACAACAACACCTTTTCCCATAGCGGGCCAGAATCTGGAACTCATCCTGGATCTGTCAGCGCACCGTTTAACACTCTGCAGCAGTAATGGCTGGAGTTGTTCAATGCCGTTGATCGGGCAAAGCACAGCAGGTCTGTGCCGTTGGATCTCGGAAAGCTTGCTGACCGTGGGTGTTGAGCTGGAGGAGGGTCTGTTTATTGCATATGATAGTGAAGAGATCCTGCCATATGACATTGAGGCGATCAGTCGATTTCGACAGGCTATCAACTGGGTGGATGCTGTGTTCATGGCATTCAAGGGTAGACTGCGTGAAGAGACGGGGCCTGTGCAGATTTTTCCCCATCATCTGGATCTCTCCATGAACTGGTTTTCCGGTCATCTGGTTCCCGGTATCGATCCTGCCGATGAAGAGCGTGCAGATGAACAACTGAACTTCGGTTTTGTCACAGGTGATGGCACAATCACTGAACCCTACTTTTATGCCACCGCTTACCCGACTCCAAACGATTGGACTACTCTTGAACTACCGGAAGATGTTTACTGGCATACGGAAGGGTGGAGCGGAGCAATTTTACCCTACGCTGCTTTGGTATCGTCTGACCGACCACATGAGTTGCTGCTCGACTATCTTCAGACGGTGCAGGCTCATGGTGCGAAACTGATGACTTGAAGCGCTTGAGAAACAATTTTTTTAATACAATAAAAAACCGATATGGATACCAGAATAAACATAACTGCTAGTCGCGAGACGTTGATTGCTGAGTTCAATCGTGTGCGTCGCTATACAGAGGCCCTTTGTTCACCCTTGTCTACGGATGATTACCAGATTCAGTCCATTGCGCAGACCAGTCCGCCGAAATGGCATATCGCCCATGTTAGCTGGTTCTTCGAGGCCTTTGTGCTACCGCACTTTAATCCTGAATACAAACCCTTCCATCCCCGCTTCGATTTTCTATTCAACAGTTATTACTATACCCATGGTGAGATGCATCCTCGGCCAAATCGAGGCTTGTTGTCCCGTCCTACAGTAGAAGAGATATACCGCTATCGCAGCTATGTTGATGACAGCATGCGACAATTGATGGAGAGTGTGGATGAGACGGATTGGCAAACGCTGGCCTATCGCGTGATCCTTGGTCTGAATCACGAAGAGCAGCACCAGGAGCTGTTGTTGATGGATACCAAGCACAATTTTTCGGTTAATCCGTTGCTGCCCGCTTATCGAAAGGATCTGAAAATACCAGAAGGTAGCACCCGTCCCATACACTGGTTGGATTGTTCCGGTGGTATTCATCAGGTGGGTCAAAAAAGTACTGCTTTCTCGTACGATAACGAAACGCCTCGTCACGATGTACTGCTACGTAATCATCGCCTTGCCGATCGCTTTATTACCAATGGTGAATACAGCAACTTTATCGAAGATGGAGGCTACAATAATCCTGCTCTATGGTTATCAGATGGTTGGGCCCTGCTTCAGCGCACAGCTTGGGATTGTCCACTTTATTGGCAGCAGCTGGAGGGGGGCTGGATGCAGTTTACCCTCGCAGGCATGCGCCCGCTCAATCTTCATGAGCCGGTCTGTCATATCAATTTCTATGAAGCCGATGCCTACGCGAGATGGGCTGGTAAGCGCCTGCCTCTGGAGAGCGAATTGGAAATTCTGTTGTCCAACCATTCTGTATCAGGCAATTTTGCCGACAGTGATCTGTTACACCCAGCGCCGGCTGGTGAAGAGGGTCAGTGGTATGGCGATCTCTGGGCCTGGACCGGATCCCCCTATGCAGCCTATCCCGGCTTCAAACCATTGGCGGGTTCAATGGGGGAATATAATGGCAAATTCATGTCTAACCAGATGGTGCTCAAAGGCGGTAGTTGCGTCACACCCTATGGGCATACACGCGCCAGTTACCGTAACTTTTTCTATCCAAATGAGCGATGGGCCTTTACCGGTCTGCGTCTGGCGGAGGATGCCGGTGCTCCTAGTGGTTGACTGCTTCCCAACTCGCTGAACGTATCAATATCAGTTTGAAGGAATGCCAAATGGAAAATATCACCTTTCATGACCACAAACCGGCTGCATTAAGCCTATACGATGCGGTGGTTGATGGTCTTTCACGGGAGGAAAAATCCATACCACCCAAGTTTTTCTATGATAAACGCGGTTCGGAACTGTTCGATAAGATCTGTGAACAGCCTGAATATTACTTGCCGGATGTGGAGCGTCGTATGCTTTCACAGTTGGCTGAAGAGATTGCCGAGCTGACCGGTATAGGGCGTGTAGTGATTGAGCCGGGTGCTGGCAGTGCCAGTAAGGTGCGTCTGTTACTTGGTGCATTAAGGCCTGGCGCTTTCGTCCCAATGGATATCTCATTTGACTATCTTAAGGCCAGTGCAATGAGTCTTGCCGGTGAGTATCCCTGGTTGCCCATTCATGCTGCATGTGTGGATTTCACACACTCACTACCGGTTCCGAAAGAAGCCCCCAAAGGACCGCGGTTACTGTTTTTTCCAGGATCCAGTCTCGGGAATTTCAATCGTAATGAGGCGGGAGATTTTCTGCATATGGTCCACGATGTTTTAGGTGATGACGGTATGCTCTTGATCGGTGTTGATACCAAAAAGAGCGAGGTGGTATTGAATGCTGCCTATAACGATGCAGCAGGCTTGACTGCGGATTTCAATCTCAATTTGCTGCGGCGATTACAGCGGGAGTTAGATGCTGACCTTGATCCCAATATTTTCGAGCACAAGGCTTTCTATAACGTCAAGGAAGGACGTATCGAAATGCATTTGATCAGCACACGTCAGCAGACACTGCGTATCAATGGTAATCACTTTAAATTTGAAGAAGATGAGAGTTTACATACAGAGAACTCATACAAGTATGCGCCAATGGAATTCATCGATTTGGCTTCAGAGAATGGTTTTAAAGAGGTTCGGCATTGGGTCGATGAAAATGGTTTGTTTGCAATCTATCTGTTAGCAGCTATCAATGCTTAGCTCTGCATTGATTTTAAATAAGGCAATGGTGTGGTATTTTAGGTGCAATCCCAACAATTAGTAAACATTTATTTCACTGACAATATTCTCATTAAAGGATGCTGCAACTGAGGTTATTTAGTCGCTGATTTACCTGATGCTTCGATTGAAATAATCATGGATATTATTGAGTGATGCGTGGCAAAGTCTATTGAAACATCAAGACAATATTTACGGCCATATCCTTATCCCAGTGTTTCGAGTAGTTCCTTGAAAATATCTTGATCTCGATCCTGTTTTAATTCTAGGCTAATCTGTTGCTTAAACTGTATAAACTCATCTTCTGGCATGTAGCTGGATAGTACATCCAGTGCATTGCTTGTGAGATCAGCATGAAGCTTGGCATTGTCTATGTCACCCTTACGAGCATGCCTGAGCGCTGCATTTAGATGTTGATGAACGCTTCTTTGCATCTTGGCGCTTAAATGTGGATGTACTACAACATCAGAGCTGCGCTTTGCAAAAAGATTGATCAGCCCATTCCATCCTTTTTGTATGATGTTGATCTTAAGTGGTCTGGCTATTGCCTTGTGTACGCCCAGCATGGGTATGAACTAATGAGGTGAAAGTCCTCTGTAGGAAGGTCACCATCCTTAGCGATTTCAAGCTATTAGAT
>JAHXHU010000073.1 GCA_025656375.1 Candidatus Thiodiazotropha sp. (ex Ustalcina ferruginea)
CGTCCGGGGCCATAACAGGTTGTCGAAGATCGAGTCGATTTCGGGGACTTGGAAGTCCCGAAATCCATCATGAGATCAAAGACTCTCTTGTTCTTTTTTTGTTCTTCTTATCAAGTATGCAGGGAGTTTATAAAACTCCTCACTGCAGTATGAAGCTCCACGATCCTGCCAGACTTCATCGTAATTGAGCATGATCAACTGTTCTTTATTTGCCAGTGAATAGTAGAGATGTCGATGCTGTCTATAGGTGTTGGAGACAGCAATGATTTTTGAGATGCCTAGATGGCTGCAAATTATCTGAAAGATTTCGATGAGCAGATCACGCGGGCGTATACCGTGTGTCTGTTTGGTAATATCGTGGTATATCTCTTTAATGTTTGCTGATTTCCTACCCTGAATTGCGCCTATGATTGCATCAATTTCTCCGCTCTCATATTGATAGAAAGAGAAAGCAAGCGAGAATATCCGGCTATCCTCTATATAGAGGTTGATAACCAGCAGTCCTTCCCGTAGAAAATAACGGTTTTTGTCTAATACAATACGCAGCCCTGGGTAGACTTCGTTCAATTCTGTCATGACGATATGTTTGCGGTTTCGAAGATTAAATCTATTTTCGAGTCGATCAACTGTGACACAATGATTGTGAAGGTGCTCAATTCGAGTCAATACCCCCCAGCTTGAACATTGATAGGGCCAGAATATGTTGAGGATCGTCTCAGGATAGTCCTTAATAAGTCCCTCGAAAGATTTTCTTTGTGATTGATTCATCTCCGTCAATTTGCTGAGATGGAGAAGCCCCAAACAGAAAAAGGCAACTTTTGTCTGACGTGGACCTAATCTTAGAGGGCTATATGGACGTGAAACCTCAACTTTAGAGATGGCTCCATAGATTAATTTCAATATCCTTAGGATTTTTTTATACCTACGCACTTTACTGCTCGTCCATAAATAGGTGCATTTCTGCCCGGTGCCAATATAGAGCCGATTGTATTCGAGATTGTTGATACCGTTTGTCAAATATAGTCACTATGTGATCGTTTCCTATGATTAGGAGGGGGCTTGCAGGGCTGCTGATCAAATAATAAATCCAGTTTATAATCAGCCAGATAGGAAAAGTATTACTTGAAGCGGCACTCAGGATTTAGTGCTCGAAGGGTGGGGTGATTCCTATCGTTAGTTCGTGATTAGAACCAACGCAGAGGTTTATGAAGATATTTCCATACCAACATGGCAGTCTTACAGATTGTGGTACTATATGGGATTATTCTGCAACCTCGGCTGTTCTCTCACTGGTTCAACCAATTAGGGCGACACTCTTAACCTGGGCATAGAGCTGCATCCCCTCGTGCAATCCCAGTCCCAGCCCGGATCGGCGAGTGATCCGTGAGAGTAGTGTCTGGCCATCAAATAGCTCGAGTCGCACAATCATCTGGGTTTGGTTGACCTCTTTGGTATCCACAACAATGGCAGGCAGGATATTGATGATACTGGTATCCGAATGGGCCTTCAGGGAGAGACTGACATCCCTTGCCTGAATGCGTACCCGGGCATGCCGGCCAACCGGCAGGTCTTCCCTCGCAACGGCCACACGCCCCCCATCCATCGAGATCCAGGTAAGGTGGAAGGTATGATCATGGGCAGAGACACTACCCGCCAGGGTTGCTGCAGCATCATCAAATTGGGCCATTGGCAGATCAAGTTGAGTCAACAGATTGGCGGCGGGGCCTGTGGCAATGACTTTGCCCTCCTCCAGTACGACCATCTGATCGGCAAGATGGGCCACTTCGTTAGGATCGTGGGAGACATACAGTGAGGGGATGGCTAACTCATCATTGAGGTTCTCAAGATAGGGCAGTATTGATCGCTTGGCACCATGATCCAGGGCGGATAGGGGCTCATCCATCAGTAGCAGACGTGGACTGGTTAATAGCGCCCGGGCTATGGCGACACGTTGTCGCTCACCCCCTGAAAGACGATGAGTGGCGCGCTGGATAAACGGGCCGATACCCAGCAGCTCGACAACACTGTCAAAATCTATTTTTCTGTTGGCCTTGGGGATTCTACGCCAGCCATACTCCAGATTGCGCCTGACCGAGAGATGAGGAAACAGACTGGCTTCCTGGAACACATAACCCAATGGGCGTTGATGTGTCGGTATAAACTGATGCTCATCCTGCCAAATCTCACCATTTATTTTAACCACACCATTGCTTGGTCGAATGAGTCCGGCTATTGCACGCAACAGGCTGGTCTTTCCAGATCCAGAGCGGCCAAAAAGCGCGATAACCCCGTTTGCAGGCAGCTTGAACGATACATCCAGGTGGAAATCCCCAAGCTGTTTGGTGAGGCTGACTTCAATCGTGCTCATCGACCGCTCCGGCGCAATCGTTTCTCCAGTAAATACATGGAGTAGACCACAATGAAGGCGAACAGCAGCATACCACCGGCCAGCCAGTGGGCCTGCTCCCACTCCAGGGTCTCCACATGATCGTAGATGGCCACCGATAGGACCTTGGTCTCTCCCGGAATATTGCCACCGATCATCAACACCACGCCGAACTCGCCGACAGTATGGGCAAAGCCCAGTACAGATCCGGTGAGAAATCCGGGCCGGGCGAGGGGGATGGCGATACCGAAAAATCGTTCTAAAGGGGAGGCGCGCAAGGTGGCGGCTACCTCCATGGGACGTTCACCCATCGCTTCAAAGGCATTGCGAATTGGCTGTACGACAAAGGGTAGAGAGTAGATGACTGATCCGATCACCAGACCGGGAAAGGTGAACGGCAGCGTACCCAGGCCCAGGGATTGGGTCAGCTCTCCGATGGGGCCGTTCGGACCCAACATCAGCAGCAGATAGAAACCGAGCACTGTAGGAGGGAGTACCAGTGGCAGTGCGACAAGGCTACCGATAATATCTTTCCACCAGGCCTTGGAGCGTGATAACCACCAGGCTACCGGCGTGCCAAGAATCAACAACACCAGGGTTGTTGTCGTGGCCAGTTTCAGGGTCAGCCAAACTGGCTGCCAATCCATCTCCATGGGTGTTTGAAAACCTCACTTTTTTTGTAGATGCAGAGCGGCTATTCCGTCATATAGCCAAACTTATCAATCGCGACCTGTGCGGAGGAACCCTTCAAATAGGCCATAAAAGCTATTGCAGCAGGATTATCCTCTCCTTTGGCTAACAAAACTGCATCTTGCCGTATTGGTTCATACAGCGTATCGGGTATATCCCAGTGGTTGCCGCCACCATTAAGTGCAATCTGTGCTTTGGCGACGAAACCGACTTCAGCATTGGATGTTGCCACAAACTGATAGGTCTGGGCGATACTGTCACCGATGACCCATTTCTGTTCCAGTTTTTTGTCAAGTTTTAACCGCTTTAGTACGGTGATGGCTGCGTTACCGTAGGGTGCGGTTTTAGGATTGGCCAGCGCCAGTTTATTAAAATCAGCCTGATGAAGTGTCTTTTCACTGAGCTGACGTTGTTCATCCTTGCTCCAGAGTACTAATTGGCCGACGGCATAGGTGAAGCGTCCATGGGCCAGCCCATCGATCTCGAGCTTTTTGGGGCGGTGCTGGTCAGCTGACATAAAGACCTCAAATGGCGCCCCGTTGCGGATCTGAGTATAGAGCTTTCCTGTTGAACCATAGCTGATAATCGTTTTGTGCCGACTGCTTTTTTCGAAGTGTGCTGCAATCTCTTTCATGGCGCCGGTAAAATTGGCGGCAACAGCAATTTTAACTTCACCGGCATGAATGCCATGAGTGAATATCAGACCGAAAAGGGTGCTGTAGAGTGCCTGAGAGGTCGCGCTGTTCATTTAACTGTTCCTTGATTAATGAATTTATTCCGTATGATCTTTTTCAGTAAGGTTTCTCAACAGCAGATGAGGGTTAAAACTTCCAAAATAGTGATAGTAACACATTCTATGCCATCCTAAGTTAACCTGGAACCAGACGCCAATTAGATGGCTGAATCATAAAAATCCGATGTTCGATGTAAGACATAGTGTCGGTATGCTCACTGAGTGATGCACAGTTTAAGTGGAACGTATGGCAGTGGTTCATACTCTAAAAAATGGCATTTTGGAGAGGATAATAGGCGGTAGGCCACGATATAGATACGGATTGTATAGTTAAGAGACTGTTATTCTTCTCATCTTGTATAGGCCATACAGGCCGATTTTCTAGTCAGCAGTGATTCATGTATCAGAAAAAACACGATGTCATTATTAAGCAATAAATTACTCTGTTTGATGATCTCTCTCTTATGGGTGATTAGCAGTTCACCCGGTTGGTCGGCAGAAAAGTTAACCCCTCTAGTGATCGTGGCAAAGGCTAAGGAGGGTGATTTTGTTGAGCGGATAGAGGCATTAGGCACACTCAAGGCGAATGAGTCGGTTGAGCTGACAGTCAATGTCACGGAGAGTGTGACCGCCATTCACTTCGATGACGGTCAGCGGGTGGAGGTGGGTCAGGTGCTGGTGGAGATGACCCGTAGCGAAGAGCATGCTCTGCTGGAGGAGGCGCGGGCCAATCTCAATGAAGCCAAACGTCAGCACAACCGGGTCAAACGGCTGGAATCCCGGGGTATTGAAGCCCAGTCACTGCTCGATCAGCGTCGGCGTGAGGTGGATACTGCGAGCGCACGTCTGGCGGTTATCGAGTCGCGACTTAAAGATCGGTTGATCAGTGCTCCCTTTTCCGGGGTGGTGGGACTGCGAAACATCAGTGTCGGCGCCCTTGTGGAGACGGGAGACACCATTACAACCCTGGATGATGACAGTGTTATGAAACTGGAATTCGCTGTGCCTTCCGCCTATCTGTCAAATCTGCAGCCTGGTCTGTTGATACATGCCCGCACCCGGGCCTTTAAAGAACGGGTTTTCAATGGAAAAGTGAAGGTTGTGGACAGCCGTGTGGACCCGGTCAATCGTTCAGTACTGGTGCGTGCCATTATTGCCAATCCGGAACGGCTCCTGAAGCCGGGAATGCTGATGACCGTCGAGATGCTACACAACGCACGCCGTACCCTGTTAATACCTGAGTCGGCACTGATGCCTAAGGGCAGTGATCAGTTTGTACTGCATGTGAACAGTGAAGATAATCGAGTTGAGAAACGGAAAATCATTATCGGTTCTCGGCGTCCCGGAGAGGTAGAGGTGATCGATGGACTTCAGGCAGGCGATCGAGTCATAACGCATGGAACCGATAAGGCTCGTGTTGGTGAGATAGTCAAAATAAAAGGGACTCAAGATAGTAGTTTATCGATACAAGAGTTGTTGAAGCCTGCGTTTAAAGCAGCGAAGGGTGAGACGTGATCCTCTCGGATCTGTCAGTCAAAAGGCCGGTATTCGCCTCTGTCCTGTCGTTGTTGCTCATTGCTTTTGGTATGGTCGCCTTCGACCAGCTACCGCTGCGTGGGTATCCCAATATCGATTCGCCGCTCGTCTCGGTTGAGACCCTCTATCCAGGGGCTGCCGCCAATGTGGTGGAGACCCGCATAACACAATTGATCGAGGACGGAATTTCCGGCGTTGAAGGGATCCGTTTTATCTCCTCTGTGAGCGAGGATGGCCGTTCGGTAGTCACCATTGAGTTCGATGTGGATCGGGATATCGATGGGGCAGCCAACGATGTGCGCGATCGGGTTTCGGCAATCCTCGATAATCTTCCGCTGGAAGCGGAGCCACCAGAGATCCAGAAGGTCGACAGCAATGAAGATGTGATCATGTGGCTTAACCTGGCCAGTGACCAGATGACAGTGCCGGAGCTGTCGGATTATGCACGACGTTATCTGGTGGATCGTTTTTCAGTGCTCGACGGTGTGGCCCGGGTGCGGGTCGGGGGTAGTCAGACCTTTGCGATGCGGGTGTGGATCGACCGCCAGGCTCTTGCCGCACGTGGATTGACAGTGACTGATGTGGAACAGGCCTTGCGCGCTGGTAATCTGGAGTTACCGGCTGGCAGCATCGATTCAGTTGACCGGGTCTTCACGGTACGGGTCGACAGGACTTTCCATACGGCGAATGACTTCGCCAAACTGGTACTGGCACGGGGCAATGATGGTTATCTGGTGCGTCTCGGCGAGGTGGCACGGGTGGAGAAGGGTGCCGAGGAGACTCGTACCTTCTTCCGTGCCAACGGCGTACCGATGGTGGGTATAGGTATTGTCAAACAATCCACCGCCAACACCCTCACCGTTGCCGATGCAGCTAAGGATGAGAGGGTGAGAATCAATGCCACCCTTCCGGCGGGGATGGAGATCAAACAGAGTTACGATACCTCGATCTTCATCAAGGGGGCCATTTCCGAGGTCTATAAGACCCTGTTTATCGCTATCGCCCTAGTGGTGGGTGTCATCTTCCTGTTTCTCGGCAGTGTGCGGGCGATGATCGTACCCGCAGTCGCGGTGCCGGTCTCTCTTGTGGCCACTTTTCTGGTGTTGCTGATGCTCGGCTTCACCATCAATATTCTGACCCTGTTGGCACTGGTGCTGGCCATTGGCCTGGTAGTAGACGATGCGATTGTCATGTTGGAGAACATCCATCGCCGTATGGAGGTGTATGGCGAGACCCGATTGGTAGCTGCTTTTCGCGGCTCCCGCCAAGTTGCGTTTGCGGTGATATCGACCACGATCGTGTTAGTCTCTGTTTTTACCCCCATTGCCTTTCTGGGTGGGGATATAGGCCGACTCTTCTCTGAGTTTGCCTTGACCATGGCGGCGGCAGTGAGCTTTTCCAGCCTGGTGGCGCTTTCACTTTCGCCGATGTTGGCCTCACAGATTTTACCGTCCAGTCATGAAGATCGCGCCAGACTCAGTCGGGGTGTGGATTGGCTTTTCGGCCGTATCCGGGATTTCTATATCAAGACCTTAAGTGGCGCGATGCATCATGTCTGGTTGATGTTGCTACTGTTTGGCGGGATTCTGGGTGGTGCCTATTGGTTGTTACAAGAGATCCCTGACGAGTATGCCCCAAAGGAAGACAGGGGGGGCTTCTATCTCATCGTCAACGGCCCTGAAGGGGCCTCCTACGATTACATGAAAGATTACATGGATGAGATCGAACGGCGCATGATGCCCTATGTGGAGTCCGGTGAAATTTCCCGCCTGCTGGTTCGAGCGCCGCGGACCTTCAGTAACTTCGCTATCTTCAATGGCGGTATTGTCATCAATCTACTCAGCGACTGGGACTCCCGTCGCTCCGCCTGGGTGATTATGGACGAACTGCGCAAGAAACTGTCTGATCTACCCGGCGTCAAGGTATTTCCTGTCATGCGCCAGGGCTTTGGTCGACGTATTCAGAAACCGATTCAGTTCGTGATCGGTGGTGGCACTTACCAGGAATTGGCTGAATGGCGCGATATTCTCCTGCACAAGATCAATGAGAATAATCCAGGTTTTCAAGGGATTAACTGGGACTACAAGGAGACCAAGCCTCAGCTCAAGGTGGTTATTGACTACGACCGTGCCGCGCAGCTTGGTGTCACCGTGGAGCGTATCGGTCGTACCCTGGAAACCATGTTTGGGTCACGACGTGTGACCACCTATATTGAAGAGGGTGAGGAGTATGATGTCATCCTGGAAGGTGAGCGGTTGGATCAGCAGACACCCGCAGATCTCAGTCATCTCTATGTGCGATCAGCTACCAACGGGCAGCTGATCCAGCTGGCCAATCTGGTCAGCCTGCAGGAGGTTGCCGATTCGATCAAGCTCAATCGTTATAACCGGGTGCGCGCCATCACCATTGAAGCCAACCTGAAAGAGGGATTGGCCTTGGGTTCAGCACTGGGCTACCTCGAAGGTCTGGTGCATGATCATCTTCCGGCCCATGTGATCATCGACTACAAAGGACAGTCCCGTGACTACAAGACTGCAGGCGGTTCGGTCAAGTTTGTGTTATTGCTCGGGGTAGTGATTGTCTACCTGGTGCTGGCTGCCCAATTCGAAAGTTGGGTACATCCGTTTGTGATCATGCTGACAGTTCCGCTGGCGATGGCGGGGGCTCTACTCGGCCTCTACTTGACTGACCAGACCCTCAATATATACAGTCAGATCGGCCTCATCATGCTGGTTGGACTGGCTGCCAAGAATGGCATCCTGATCGTTGAGTTCGCCAATCAACTCAGGGATTCAGGCAGGGAAATCGGTGAAGCTCTGATGGAAGCAGCTCATGTTCGGTTTCGCCCCATTGTCATGACCGGTATCACTACTGCGGCTGGCTCTGTACCCTTGCTGCTCTCTTCCGGTGCCGGGTCTGAAACACGTACCGTTATCGGGACTGTTATTCTGGCCGGCGTGATTGCTGCCACACTCTTTACCCTCTATATTGTGCCGGTGGCCTATCATCTACTGGCAAGGCATAGCGGATCGCCGAAACAGCTTGCTCACCAGTTGGAGCGGGAGTTGTCACAGGATGACAACAGGCACTCCGCATAGCAGTGTTAGGCTGCAGCCTGCCGCACCGTAACAGGCTTTCAGTAATTTACGATGGGGCAGGGCCCCATCCTAACGTTCATTTCAATGTGTAGGGTGGGGCCCTGCCCCGCCAATCCGTTGAAGAATGGTGGGGTTTTTAGCAGTAAGTCTGTCTTATGAAACTATAGTGACTGTAGATAGAAAAAATAGTAATAGATCACTGCTGTCCCATAAATACTTAACGAGAAAGGCCTGAAAACCCCCTTGTTTTGATACAATGAAATCGTGACAAGTCATTGATCAAC
>JAHXHU010000194.1 GCA_025656375.1 Candidatus Thiodiazotropha sp. (ex Ustalcina ferruginea)
CGGGACTTCTTCATTGTAGATTCTCCTTTTCGTAATCATAATTGGAAAATTCTACTTTTGAACCCCGTTATTTTTTGGGGGGATTACCTTGTTACATCCACTATCTTCTTCTTGATCCTAACCGCCAAAATAGAATCCAGCTTAATCGCATACTGGGTTTTCTTTCTTTCAATGACCGCGCTATACCGACTTTTTCTATGGTTTCGCCGTAGTAAGGCACCTGGAAGTAAAAGCCCTCGTCAGTGGATGAATCACTATATTTTCGGTTCTGCTTTAGTCGGCATATCCTGGAGCCTGATCTACCCACTCATCTATATAGCGAATGACCTGATTGTCTCTGTTGCACTGTTCATGCTTGCCTTTGGTATTATTGGTTCAGCAGTCGCTATTCTTGCTGTCTCGATGCGTGCCTTTATTGTCTACACCTATCCACAGGCATTTATGCTCGGGGCGACAATGCTGATGTTTCAGAACAACGCCTTCAACTGGCTGACTTTAGCGCTTTGCATCTATGTATTGATGATTACGCTGTTCACTCGCAATACAAACCGAAGTGTACTGAACTCGATTCGTCTCCAGTTTCAAAATCAAAATCTGATTAGAAAATTAAATAATGAAATCGATCAACGTGAAGAGCAAATTAAAGAGCGCACAACTCAACTCCAGGATAAAAACAGCGCCCTGACAAACGAGGTGAGCGATAGAAAACAGGCTGAATCCTTTTTAGCACAACAGAAGCAAATCCTGGAACTCATTTCCCAAGGCTCTGCCTCTCTCCATCAGATACTGGAAGAGATTGTGGTTGTTATAGAGAGCCAAACCGATAATTTGAGAGGTTCTATCCTACTGCTTAAAGGAAATGCCCTACATATCGGCGCTGCGCCCAGTATGCCTGATGATTACAATGCACTGATTGAGGGATTGGAAATCGGTCCAACTGCGGGATCCTGCGGCTCTGCAGTGTTCACTCAACAGCGGGTCGTCGTTGAAGATATCCAACAAGACTCACGTTGGGTTAACTACCGACATCTGGGGGCAAGCTATAATTTCTCTGCTTGCTGGTCCGATCCGATTGTAGACTCTTCTGGAGAGGTGCTCGGTGCTTTCGCGCTCTACTATCCAAAAGTTGCGGCACCCACACCAAAAGAGATCCAGCTTGTCGAATCATTAAGTCAAATCGCCAGTTTAGCCATCGAACGAAATCTTACCGAAACACGTCTGCAACAATCAGCTGCCGTATTTCAAAGCACCATCGAAGGTGTCGTTATTACGGACGGTGACAATACCATTCTGGATGTCAACAAGGCCTTTGAAGAGATCACCGGATATTCCCGTGAAGAGGTGGTTGGTCATACCCCCCGCATGCTTCAATCAGGGAGACATGACAATAACTTCTACCAGCAGATGTGGCGCTCCATTAAAGAGAACAAACAGTGGCGCGGAGAGGTCTGGAACCGACGTAAAGATGGTGTAATATTCCCTGAATGGCTAAATATCAGCTGCATCTATGATAATAATGACAAACCAGTCAACTACGTTGGTGTTTTTTCAGACATTACTTCAATAAAGCGATCTGAAGAGGAGTTGGACCATATGGCCCATCATGATTCTCTGACAGATCTGCCAAATCGTTTACTCTTCAACTCGCAACTCGATCAGGCGATCAAGCACGCAAAAAGAAACCAAACTGTATTTGCACTGCTTTTTATCGACCTGGATCGATTTAAAAATATTAACGATAGCCTTGGTCACAAAGCAGGAGATGAGTTGTTACAACAGTTGGCGATTCGAATTCAAGAAAAGGTCAGACTGGATGACACGGTAGCAAGAATCAGTGGAGACGAGTTTGTTGTTTTACTCGAAAATATCGGTTCTGCAGAGAATACAGCTGTCACTGTAGAGAAGATCATGTCGGCGTTTAACAAGTCATTTATATTAGACCGTCATGAAATCCGCATCACAGCAAGTATTGGAATCAGTCTCTATCCCACAAACGGTAATACCATTGTCAGCCTCATGCGCAATGCCGATGCCGCCATGTACCAGGCAAAGAATGAAGGCCGGAATACCTATCAATTCTTTACTCAAGAGATGACCAGTAATGCCTTTGAGCGTGTGATGATAGAGAACGCCCTCAGAATGGCCTTGAATCGCAATGAATTTCATCTTGTATACCAGCCTCAGTTTGCTATTGAAAGTAGGAAGTGGATTGGAGTCGAAGCGTTGATTCGCTGGCAACATCCAGATCTCGGTAATATCTCCCCTGCAAAATTCATCCCCCTGGCCGAAGAAAACGGACTCATCCATGACATAGGTGCATGGGTTATGAAAACCGCCTGCATACAAGGAGCCAGGTGGCTTGAGAATAATTTTGATTATGGACATATCGCTGTGAATGTCGCACGACCACAGCTTCAACACAGTCATTTTATCGATAAAGTCAGAGCGATATTGGATGAAACTGAATTACCTGCAGACAGACTCGAGCTCGAAGTCACTGAAGGTTTCATCATGCATAATACTACCCATGCTATTCAGCAGTTAGAGGCTATGCGCATCCTAGGTGTCACAATTGCCATTGATGACTTCGGTACCGGTTATTCCTCGATGAGTTATCTCAAGCTACTACCTATCCAGAAGCTTAAAATTGACCAGTCTTTTATACGCGATATACCCTTTGACACAAATGACATGGCCATTTCCGAAGCTGTTATTGCTCTTAGTAAGGCCCTTCATCGCTGAAGGTGTCGAGACTGAGAAACAGGTCGGATTTCTTCAAGAAAAAGGATGCCAGGAAGTGCAGGGATATCTATTTTGCAAACCTATCAGTGCCCAAGCGCTAGAAATCAAATATTCGAACAAAATAGCTTAATTATTCTGTTTTCATGCAGATTACACACAATCACTGACCTGTCACAATTCGTGCTATGCAATATCTTCTGATATCTTTGTTCTTGTACCACACAATATATATCGATCTTTACCTTGTTTTTTCGCATAATCTCGACGCATATCGACAATTTTCAACATATCAGACCACTCATCGATATTGTCACTAATCACCTCGCATACACCAATACTCGCAGTAACAGATCGGCCATCTGGAAGAGTACCCAGGCCCTGTGAATGTATACGCTTTGCAGTAATGGTTGCACCTTCACAATCAGTAACAGGCAGAATCAGCAGAAAAACCTTTTCTCCCCAATGAACGAGCAGATCACTATGACGTAAACCATCATGCAGGATGTCAGCTGCTTCGATAATCACATGGTCGTAAGTTGCATAGTCATATTCGGCGATTATATTTTCCACATCATCGAGATCCACCAGTGCAATACTGAGATTCTCGTTATGTAACCGGGCCTGTTGAAACACTCTAATCAGGCTCCGGATACCTGATTTACGGGTTTGGGCCCCGGTCACGGGATCATGATCCGCCCGCTGGATCAACGTAATCATATACTGTAGTTGCAAGGTGGTGGCGAACAGTACGATGCTGAGTATGATGCATACCATCCACAAGGTCGGTAGCAGATGGTTTAACGGATCGGTGTCATAGAAACTCCATCCGGTTACGATTACCATCGCTGACAACAGCGCCAGTATGACGCACTCCAGTACAGTCAAAGGAAAGAGACCAAGAAAACCCACAGCAATATAGGGCAACATGGTATAGAGCTGTACAGGCAACTGGTAGATTTCGTCCGCTGGTAACAGTGCCAGATAGTGAGCGGAAGCGAAAAAGGTCAGTGGCAGATTGAGCACCATTCCGGTCAGTAGTAGCAGACTGCTTTTCAGGCCTACCTCTTTCGCGTGATAGCGTGACAAGTAAACAAAATGTGCGGTTGAAAGCAGCCTAATCAGTGCAATGGGCAGGAATACCTTCAGAGGCAGCAAAAAATAATCGACCAGCAACCATAATGGGATCAATAAGGAAAAGAGCGAGGAAAGAAACCGTATCCTGTCAAGTAGCAGTTCAGCCCGATGCTTACGCATGTAACCTGGGTGATCTTCTGCAGATACCAGATCATCAAGTTCCTGCATCGAATAGATGCGGGAATTGACTGACACACCAAGGTGTTTAATATAGGACTCGATTATGGACATATTACCGATCCACAGGAAGTTGCAAGCATCCGATTATCATACATACTGTCAGTGTCGATACCTCGTCCTTAGGTATTCTGGTTGTATCTCTAAAGCATATCAAGCTGAGCCACTTAGGCAACTATTTATAAAAAAATGGCGGCAGAAGCGTGTAAGCGACTGCCGCCAAACTCTGGCATTTATCTAATCCATCTCACCAAAAGCCAATAAATACTGAATTTAGAGAGGGAATTTCACTCCAACTCAATCTTTTCAATAGACCCATCCCAATCCCTATCTTCAATCTTGGCACTCTCCCCCACCACTATTTGGCTGAAGAAGGTGTCAACATCGACTTGGTCATCGTCCAACTGATATTCCGTACCGCCATGAATTGTAAATATAGCGCCCACCAAGGTTACAGAATTGTTCACACTGAATGCTTCAATCGGCGCCTCTACCACTGTAGGTGACGCTTCGTCTTCTCGCTCAATGCTGACCGCATAGTACTGATCACCTGAGCGGCTCAACTCAACCTCAACTGTGTCACTGTCTGTCAGTTCATTCAGGGTAAAGCTCCCGTCACCATCCTCATCGAAGTCTGAGCTATCCTCAAACAGCGTGGAGTTGTCAGTTTGCACTGATAAACGCTGGCCATTACCAAGATCAAGGGTGATAGTGCCATTCTTAGCATCACTGTTCTGTACCGCACTGACTCTAGCCTCAATCTCGATTTCTCCCTCTTCCGCTTCAATCATCCCTGCGATCAGAACGTCACCTTGCATGACACCTTCCACTTCGACTTCCATACCCGCACTAAGATTTGCTTCAAGACTGGCAGGTTTGTAACGGGTTACCGGAGAAACCTCAAAAAAGACCCCATTCACTGAAAAACCATCATTGCCGTCATCAACCAATATACCCCGCAGTGAGACCTCGCTATCATTATCTGCGATCAGATCACTGTCCTCACTCTCAATATGAATAACCTCTAGTGTGCCGGAACTGTTATCCAACTTAAGTTCAACATAGAGTCCCATCGGATCTGTAGGAATGTCCAGCTCAGCTGCACTGCTGATAGCATATGGACCTGCGATGACACCATTCTGTAGTACCAAGGTAACTTGGCTGCCATCATAGCTGGTCACTGAGCCTTTGATTTCGTAGTCATCATCACTGTCACTTTGTAATTCCACTCGCGATGCGACAATCTGATTTCCATCGAAAAAGCCACTGACTTCGATCTCCTGACCCTCCTCCAGCCCTGCGTAACTGGCTCCGTCATCGAAGACTGTACTATTCGCATCCACACTGACGGCCATCCTCAGAATGGTAAATGTGGTGACACCGTCACCAACAGCAAGACTGCCACTATCAATGGGGCCTTCCAGATCATCATCATATAAGAGCCTGTCAGCAGTCCCCGTTTTACCGTCATCATTGATCCTCCCTTCAATGCGAACCTTCATTCCAACGCCGAGAGAGGAGTCATCATGGCCAGGCTCATCATCTACCTGATAAACCGTCTGTGTGGTATCGAATTTGATGCCATTGACATAGACACTGCCAAAACCGTCGATCTTGCCCACCGTGGTAACAGCACTACCGCCGCTTGGGCTACTACTATCACCGCCACCACCTCCGCAAGCGCCAAGGGAGGTAGCTAAAAATGTCGAAATCAATAAGACGCGTTTTCGTTGTTCCATCATCTTTCCTCCTGAGTACACATTTCCGGTCAAGGACTGTTGTGTATTCCTTGGTAGTCGAAAGATATAATTTGGGATTATTTTCCCATTCATGAGAAAGTATAGATGCAACCCAGAAAACTTCAAGACAACCTATTGACTGATACAAAAAAGTTTCAATAGGGCAATACAGATACCTAGCCTGTTGATTATTAAGTATTAATTAACTCTGAAAAAAAGAATATAAGGCCGTCCTAATGAGGCTGGCTACAGGAATAGCCGTAGACAGAGTATGACCCTACTCATGAGTCAGAAATAGATATCAACAGCACAGCCTTTCCTGAGATAAAAGACCGATACCATTTATGTCAGATCTCTATGCTCTCCGGAGGCGCTACTTTAAGCACCTCTTCGATAGTAGAGATGCCACTTGCCACTTTTTGCGCGCCACTCAAACGAAGCGGTCGCATCCCCTCGTTGATCGCCTGACGACGTAGCTGATTGATATCACAATCCGCAGTGATCAGCCGTTTGATGCCGGATGAAATGATCATCATCTCATAGATGCCCACACGCCCGAGAAATCCGGTTTGGCGACACTCCAGACAGCCTATAGGTTGATAGACCGTTTTGGGTCTCTGTTTGGCACGCAACGGGGTAATCATGGTCTCCCATAATTCTACATTGAGTGGCACCTTTTCCTTGCAGTGAGGGCAAAGTATTCTCGTCAGTCGCTGACCCAACACACCTAGTAAGGTGGCTTTCAGCAGGTAGGGGGGTACCCCGATTTCCAATAATCGGGTAATGGCTGTCGGTGCATCATTGGTATGCAAGGTAGAGAACACAAGATGGCCTGTAAGGGATGCCTGTACCGCCATTTCTGCCGTCTCGCGATCCCTGATCTCACCGATCATGATAATATCCGGATCCTGGCGCAGCAGTGTACGCACCCCGCTGGCGAAGTTTAAACCGATGTTGTGCTGCACCTGCATCTGGTTGAAGCTTGGTTCAACCAGTTCGATAGGATCTTCCACAGTACAGACATTGACTTCCGGCTTGGCCAACTCCTTCAGGGTCGTGTAGAGGGTCGTAGTTTTACCCGAACCTGTAGGTCCCGTAACCAGGATAATGCCATTCGGTCGACCGATCAGGTCCCCCCATAGCCCTGTCTCTGCTTGAGAAAATCCCAGTGCCCGATAGTCCTTGAGCAACACTTCCGGATCGAAGATGCGCATGACAAGCTTTTCACCAAAAGCAGTTGGCATAGTGGATAGACGCAATTCCACCTCATGTCCCTGTTTGTTTCTGGTCTTCAAGCGACCATCCTGGGGACGTCGCTTTTCGGAGACATCCATACGCCCGAGAATCTTGATCCTTGATGTGACAGGCGTACCGACTGAGGGGGGTATTTGGTAGACCATCTGCATCACACCATCGATACGAAAGCGGATATTGGTCTGATCACGACTTGGTTCGATGTGTATATCACTGGCCCGCTGACTATAGGCGTATTGCAGTAACCAGTCGACGATATTGACCACATGCTGATCGTTTGCTTCAAGTTGACCGCTACGCCCAAGCTCCATTAACTGTTCCAGGTTCTGGACCCCTGAGGGGCCAATATCCTGGCTGTCGTCGTGGGCTGCACGTACGGAGTGAGAAAGACTATAGAACTCAACCAGGTAGCGCTCAATCTCCACTGGATCGATCATCACCCGTGTTATTGTTTTGCCGAGAATGCGCGAAAGTTCCCGCTCCCACTCCCTTAAAAAGGGTTCCGCAGTTGCGATGATTACTTCATTGAATTTCACCTCGACGGCAATGATATTGAACCGCTTGGCATAGGCATAAGACATCACTGAGGTGATGGCCGGCACATTAACCTTGAGTGGATCGATATGTAATAAAGGAATACCGACCCTGTTGGCCAACCACTCCGTGAGTGCTTTGATATCAAGAATCGATTGTTGGTTAAGCTTATTGGGGCATTTGTGGTCAGCTATGAGGACCAGTGGGTGTTGCTTATGTTTTGAGCCTTTAGTCACCGCTTTAACGGTACGGCCTAACTCCGCATCAATCAGACCGTCTTCGACCAGCCACTCTAGTAAATCGCCAAGTTCCAATTGACGATCATCAGACTGCTTGTTAAGCATCTCTTCTGTTCTCCCGACAGCTGATACATATCCATGTCATCCGTGAGTAAATAGCACTTTTCAACGGCTTCACAGTCAGACTCCTTTAATCAACACTCCGCCGTCTCGTTTCACCAACCATCATGCCACATCACAATGCCTTTTATTATTGATTTCCATTGACAAAGATTGAATTACTAATCTATTTTTCAGCATACCCATAGCCCATAAAACTGCACAAATTTATAGTCTACTCTATCCAGTATCACAGCCTGCCAGTATCATTGAAAGACGACTATACTTCCAATTATGGATACCAGAGACACCGGAAAAGTCACCCTCAGTATCGAAGATAACAGTTATCTGCATGCTGTCATCTATACCAATGGCGATATTGTTGAGGATGATATACAGCCTGTCACTGATTATCTGAATATGTTCAACAACCCCATACCAGCACTTATTGAACGGAAAGGGCGATACTCTATCTCCATACCTGTACAGATTGCCATGCTGCAGCAGACTAAACATAGGTTGAAGGCGGTGGCCTTTATCGAAAGGGATCACAAGGATGTCATCATGACCAGGATCGCTGCCAGCACCTATTTCAAGGATGTGGTGGTTAAATCATTCTACGACCAGAAAGAAGCCGTGATATGGCTGTCACAGTATTTCTCATCAACGCCCCTACTACCCGATGCACAGAACACTGCCTAGTGTAGTGTCCTAAACATATTATCCATTTTGCAATACAACCTTGGCTCGCCCCACTTTTTCCAGTATCTGATCAACGCTTTTAGTC
>JAHXHU010000331.1 GCA_025656375.1 Candidatus Thiodiazotropha sp. (ex Ustalcina ferruginea)
TTGATCAGATACTGGAAAAAGTGGGGCGAGCCAAGGTTGTATTGCAAAATGGATAATATGTTTAGGACACTACACTAGGGCCTGTTAACAGGTCTTAACATACGCTTCATGGCAGGTTGGTTATTTGGCACCCAACAATTCGATCTGGTAACCATCAGGGTCTTCAATGAAAGCAATGATGGTGCTTCCTGCATTCATGGGACCTGCTTCGCGAATAATTTTACCACCTAGAGTGCGGATCTTGTCGGTTGCCTGATAGACATCGTCAACTTCAATAGCCAGATGTCCAAAACCACTTCCAAGATCATAGTGGTCGGTATCCCAGTTATGGGTTAACTCGATTACCGTCTGGTTATTTTCATCGCCATAGCCGATGAATGCTAAAGTATATTTGCCCTCAGGATACTCTTTTTGTCTGAGTAGCCGCATTTCCAATACTTGTGTATAGAAGTCGATGGATCGCTGTAAATCCCCAACCCGTAGCATAGTATGAAGTATACGCATAAATGACTCCTTATCGATCAGTATTAAAGCGCTTTTCGCACTCCACGGCAGTCATCGGTCTTCCGTAGCGATGACCTTGTGCCAATCGATAGTCGGATAGAATTAAATAAGTTTCTTGTTCAGCCGTCTCAACACCTTCAGCAAGTACTTCAATGCCTAGGCGCTGCCCCAGGTCCTGTACAGTTTGTATGATCGCTTGATTGCCAGCATCTCTCGATAAGTTATCCAAAAATATTTTGTCTAATTTCAATCTGTCAATGGGGAGTTGTTTTAAACGTGCCAGGGATGAGTAGCCGATACCGAAATCATCAATGGCGATGGTAATGCCGGTTGTTTTAAGGCGTTGTAATACTTCAGCGGCCACATCAACTTGTCGGATAAACAGGTTTTCTGTCACTTCCATTGCCAACCATTCACCTACACAACCGGTATCGTCAAAAACCGTCTCTATCGATTGAAAAAATCCTCATGGAGAATTTCGCTCGCAGAGATATTGACTGCGATTGGGGGTGGAATCAGACTACTGTCTCGCCATCTCCTTATCTGGTTGCAGACATTACGTAGCACCCACTGCCCTATAGGAAATGCGAGTCCAACATCTTCGGCCAGATCGAGAAATTGGCTGGCTGATACCAGGCCCCGTCCAGGTCTATTCCAACGTAACAGGGCCTCAACACCTATTAACTTCTTCGTATGGAGTTCGTATTGGGGTTGATAGAGTATCACAAATCCATCTTCTTCGACTGCACTCTGTAGTTCGGAAATGGTGTTGAGCCGCTCTTGTACCAACAGTGTCATGCTCGGGTCATAGAGTTGGTAGTTGTTTCGGGATCGCCGTTTAGCTCGGTACATGGCCGTATCCGCATTCTGGAGCAATAATTTGCCATCCATTCCGTCATTTGGGAATAGACTGATGCCGATACTGACTGATGGGTGGAGTCGCTTGCCGTGCAAGGTCACGATCTGGCGTACGGTTTCGATGATGTGTTGTGCCACTGATGTGGCATCCTCCGGTCGCCTGATATCTTCCAGCAGTATGACGAACTCATCACCACTAAGGCGGGAAACAACATCGCCACTACGCACAGCTTTGAGCAGGCGCTTTGCTGTTATACCCAGTAGTTGATCCCCTGCATCATGACCCAGACTGTCATTGACCTCCTTAAACCTATCGAGGTCAAGAAATAGCAATGCAAGCATAGTTTGGTTCCTATCTGCCCTGGCTACGGCTTGTTCTAATAGGCTGTTGAACATGAAGCGATTCGGTAATTCGGTCAGGGTGTCTTTTTCGGCAAGTTGTTGTAATTGATGTTTCTTATTTTGTAGTTCATCCAATACCTCCAGATGCTCTGTGATATCCCGATAAGTTACTACAATACCTGTGCTGTTGTTGTCTCCATCAGATAGGGGACTTGCTTGGAGTTCCATGCGTCGAAACCTGCCCTGGCTTTGAGGAATTTTATGAATACTCTTTACTGGCCGATCATTTTGAATGACGTTCTCGGACATCTCTTTGGATGGAATGATATATTTCTGGAATTCCTCGTCATCAATACCAACACCGGATGTGGACAATTCGCTTGCAGCATGGTTTTGCAGAATAAGTTCCCGTTCAGTGCTGAAAACATACAGCGGATCGGCCACAGCATCGATAATGGACTGCAGGTTCGACTTACTTTTGCTCAGTTTGCGTAAGAAACTCTCTATGACGATCCAGGCGAAACCAATGAACAGCATACTGATCGCTCCTGACCACCAGAGTTTTTGCTGAATATCGCTTATCAGTGTATCGAGAAACTCCCGGCCGGCATAAAAACGGGCGATACCCACAAGAATTTGTCTCTTTTCATGGAAGAGTGGAATTTCCGATATAAAGCAGTCTGTGCATTTTACTGCACCTTGAGCCAGCTCAGGGGTGTCAGGTTTAGTATCAATGAGTGTAAAGTCGATTTCCAGTTCGATACGATGTATCTCCGGTGTCCAAGTGGCGGGGTCACGCACTAGCAGTATTGAGTCCATTGCCTGCTCTAATTCGTGTGAAATGAATTTAGGTTCGGCACTGAGAGACTTGGCGAGAATGCCAGCATGAGCCTGGGCCAAGGTATTGGCCTGGGTTTGCGCTTGTGTGGTTAAGCGAGGTTCCAGGCTGAATAGCCAATAGGCGATGATTAATAGATTCAGTGTAATGGCCAATGTTATAAATACCATCGTCAGACCGTGGCTCTGGGCCAATGCTTCCAGTCTGTGCTGTTTCGTATGGTTATTCATGATAGGTCTTGGCTATCCGTAGAAAGAAGGGCTTGAAGCTAATGGCACCTCTTTTGGCCTGTGTCATATTGACGATGGGAAGAATATGGTCGGAGATGTGAAGACCAGCAGCACCACGCATGGCATCTCCAGCAAAAGGGGAAAGCACCATTGTATGACGGTTTGTCACCCAATTGTCGAATAGCCCAGATTGAGTACCAGGTAATGTGATGAACAGGGCAGCAATCTGTTGGTTTTTATATTGCTTAATGGAAGTTAGAGATACGATATCGATATGCAGGGGATAGCCGCCAATTCTATCAAGTTCCTTAAGTTTGTCAGCAACCAGCCCAGCTAGTGATAGATCCTGCTTGTGTAACACCCGTATACGTAAGTTTCCATTGGGTGTACGCTTGTCTGCGAGCTTCATATCAGCGCTTATACAGGCTGGAAATAAACGTATTCCTACATTGAGGCGCTGCTTTTCCTCTGGCCACCGTCCTTGGACCATGGAAGTGGTTGTGATGTATAAAAATAGCAGCCACAGGAAACTGGCAGTTGTTATTGTTCTCCTGTGATGCTCCTCTCCTTCCACAATGTGCTCTTGTTCTGTATGGGTCTATAAGTCGTAGCTAAGCGATAGCCACCAACGCCGGCCAGGGCGCGGGTAGTCATCCGGACAGGGTAAAAAAACATCCTCTGAAAAGTCCGTAGTAAGCTGCTGCGGATAACCTATGTCCTCATTGGATAAGTTTTTTACACCTAGATACAGTTGTAGTCCTGGTGTGGAGGATAGGTAACTAACTGTATAATCCATTGAAGTGGAGGCAGGTAGTCGCGATCTTGGGTCAAGGTTGGAGCGGTGTCGTTTGCCCACAAAGTGCAACTGAATGGCGGCAGTCCAGTCAATGACCGGTTTCAAAAGAAATCCCAGATTGGACAGCCACACATCAACACAGGGCAGCTTATCTCTACTTAAGCGAAATCCTGCGTTTATATGGGAGAGATAGGTGTCGATCTTCAGATTATGTCCCAGGCGTTGCTGATATTCAAATTCGAAACCTTGTAATCTGGCATCCCGGCTAACAGGCAAGACTAGTTTGGCCGCGTGATAACGGGAAAGGGACCACATAATTCCGTTTCGTTTGAATCTTTTACCCTTTGTGACTGATTTTCCTATGTAAACCACTTTTTTACAAATCTATGGGTTTTATGGGATTAATAATCGTTAATATTCGAAGATTGCATTTTCCACATACCGGGTAAAAAAAGAATATTCTTGCAAAAGTGGTTGGATAGCGCAAAATGTTCAGATCAGTCAAGAAGCAGGTATATCAGTGAAGTCAACATGCCTGTGGCTGGTACTGTCACAAACCATGCCAGCATGATTCGAATAAAGGTTGAGCGTTTAACAAATTCATGTCGGTAGAGTTTTTGTAACGATTTACGCTCCTTTTTACTGAGTTTTATTCCGCTATCCGATGCATCGAGTTTAGTAAGCAGGCGACCCTTTTCGCTAAACGTTGATTGATCGAATCGATAGATGAAATGTTCAATTTCATCCTGGTTCTGGCCCTGTTGGTGGCGTCTAAGCGTTTCCAGAAGAATGGCATAATTTGTCTTTAGGGCCTCTCGTAAAAAACCAATCCCGAATACGGCGCCTATGGCTGTGTGTGTACTACTGACAGGGAGTCCAAGTTGACTTGCCAGGAGTACCGTAATAGTGACTGAGGTGACAATGCAGAATGCCCTCACCTGATCGAGCTCAGTAATTTCACTGCCAATTGTTTTTATCAGCCGTTTACCATACAGAACCAATCCAAGTGCTATACCCATGGCGCCAATCAATAGCATCCAGGTAGACAGATTTGGCTGATAGACGCTATTTGTGATAGCTGCCGCCTCTTTGATGGCAATGAGCGGGCCGATAGCATTGGCGACGTCGTTCGATCCATGGGCGAAGCTCAGCAATCCTGCTGCCAGCAGGAGAGGCATTTTAAACAGTCTGTTGACAGCTGATTTGGTATTGGGAAGCAGGGCGGTACGTTGCATGATACTGGGCTTTATCACCAAATAGACGCCCAGGCCTATCATGAAACCACAAATCAATGCTGTCTGTAGATCGACTCGCCAACTGGTTTTGACGCCTTTAATCAGCAGATAACTGGTAAAGGTCCATGTCATAAATCCTACCAGTAGAGGCAGTGCCTTTCCGGCGGCCTTTGACATGTTGTCCTGATAGGTAATGGTGCGCTTTATCAGGTAGAGCAATACCGCAGCAATGAATCCACCCAGCAGGGGAGAGATCAACCAGCTGGCCGTGATAGTTGCAATGGTGTTCCAATTAGCTACAGCCAATCCACCAACGGTTATTCCAGCCCCCAATACGCCTCCGACAATAGTATGGGTTGTGGAGACGGGGGTACCTGTGAGGGTGGCTATGTTCAGCCATATGGCACTACCAAGCATGGCTGAAAACATGACCCGGATGATCGTCTCTGAATCACGGAATTGGGTCGTATCGATAATGCCCCGCTTGATGGTACTTATCACTTCATCACCTGCAAGGAAGGCTCCGGCGGCTTCAAACAATGCTGCGAATAACATGGCTCCTGTTAGACCGATCACAGCAGAGCCAACCAGAGGCCCTATGTTGTTACCGGCATCATTAGCACCAATATTCAACGCCATATAGCCACCCAGTACAGCGGCTAAAATCATCATGCCATTTTCATTGATGCCACTGAAGAAAAGTTGTGAGGTGGCAACGATCCCGATCAGAAACAACAAAGCAAGCGCATGATTCACCTGGGAGAGAGCTTGATAGGTTGCTTTCAACACTTCTCAATGCCTATTGTCTACGCCAGCAGGGTGGAATGCATGAGCTCTGCGATTATTGACTTATTCTCTCTATGAGGTTTTGCATGTTGCGGATAAATTCGTCGGATTGTTTGATCGACTGATTCATCCGGTTGATCAGGTTATTGATATCGGTTTTGAGATTACCGAACTCTCCACGCAGTGAGCCAATCGCCTGAGCGTTGAGGTTATGCTTAAGAAACAGCACATTGTCACGGAAAGTATTGAGTATCGGTTGCATGCTGCTTTCAGCCTGTTTCATTGAACTCAGCATCTTTTTGTAACGCGCTTTCGTCTGACTAAGTTTTTGGGCACTGGTCGCCTTCAAACTCTTGTTTTCGTAAAGATCCAACTCTTCCTGCCACTCTTCGAAAAGGTCCTCAGCTACAGACTCCACTTTTTTGATACGGTCTGTCACTTCAGAAGCGGCAGCCTCACTGGCCTCAAATTCATGATTCAGGCTGTCATAGGCACGTTTCAGATCGCTATCCTCCAGACGGATTACCGATGCGAATTGATCGAGTGCCGACTGAAACTGTTCCTGGGCCTCAGCTTGAGCATCCCGTGCCGATTCAACCCTGTCGACCATGATGTCCCGCTTGTGAATACCAACCTTTTCCATGGTGTCGTAGTAGACACTCGAGCAACCGGAAATAAGCACCATGAAAACAATGATGGAAAACTGGCGTATTGAGAGCATGTGAACTAATCCTCCTGGAATCTGTTAGATTGACCAATTCTGCCACAGAGTCATTGGCGAATGCGATGCTTGGTCGCGGGTTAAGTAGGTTATAAATCCATTAAATATGTAAAGATAAGTGTCAGGGATTGGGTTGTTGGGTATGTTATATAAGCAGAATTTGCTTTTAGGAGCACTCTTTATCCTGCTGTCGGAGTTGATGTTTGCCTCGATGGGCGCAACTGTGAAGTTTGTAACACAGGCTTTACCCAGCGAGATGGCTGTATTCATGCGCAACTTGTTCGGTCTGGCACTGTTCATGCCGCTGGTGTGGAGTCATGGGTGGGTTAGCTTACGAACAGAGATATTCCCATTCCACCTGTTACGTTCTGTAGCCGGGGTTTCAGCGATGTACTGTTTTTTCTATGCGCTGGCTAATCTCCCGTTAGCGGCCAGGATCAGCCCGGTGACCTATTCATCTGTGTTGTTCGGCGCAGGATATGGCTATCTTTTCTGGGATGAGAGACTAAGCGTGCAGTTTATTTTGGGTGCGCTGTTGATTGCCATTGCTGGTATCCTGGCGATCGGCTCGCGGGGGCGTATCGATGATACGCTGGTCAGCGATCCGACAAGACCTTGATAGAATGAGTGACTACTGAATGGCTTTAAAGGATTGATTAGACGCATGTCGATGAACTGGTCTCAACTGCTCTCCCGCAAACGCTTGGGTACAAGCGACCACTCAACCAGCAGTGCCACACGTACCGACTTTCAACGGGATCTGGACCGTATCGTTTTCTCCTCGGCCTTTCGGCGTATGCAGGATAAGACACAGATCTTCCCCCTTTCAAAAATCGATTATGTACGTACCCGTCTGACCCACAGCCTGGAATCCTCCAGTGTCGGCCGATCATTGGGTACCCTGGTCGGCGAGCAGATCATCTCACGTCACGGCCTTACTGAAAACGAAGCCTCCGATTTCGGCGATATCTGCGCTGCCGCCTGCCTTGCCCACGATATCGGTAATCCCCCGTTCGGACACTCTGGTGAAGATGCCATCCGTCATTGGGCGGAGACCGCCAATTATGGCCAACAACGGGTTGCGGTTCTGCAAGGCAGTCAGCGTGAGGATTTCCTGAACTTTGAAGGTAATTCCCAAGGCTTTCGTGTTGTCACACGCCTGCAGAACAGAGATAACCCGGGTGGATTGCAATTGACTTGCGCCACCCTAGCTGCCTTTACCAAGTACCCCCGTGAATCCTGCATCGGTAAAGGGCGCTTTAATGGGGTCAGTGCCAACAAGCCCGGATTTACCGCAGAGGATCAGAACAATTTCACTGAAGTGGCTGAGACGATCGGATTGGTGCGCCGTGATCCGGTATTGGCCATCTGGCATCGACATCCATTAGCCTTTCTGGTGGAAGCAGCTGATGACATCTGTTATCGGGTTATCGACATCGAGGATGGTTTTCGTCTAGGTCACCTCAGCTTTCAAGAAGCTATGGAGCTGTTCAATGCTGTCCTGCCAGACTCTTCGAAACAGAACAGTCGATTGAGTCGTATCAGTGGTGACAAAGAGAAGATAGAGTTTTTACGTGCCAAGGTGATCAGTCAGGCCATCAGCGAGATCCTGAGTTGTTTTCTCGATCACGAACAGGCGATCCTCGATGGTCATTTTGATCATCCGCTGATGAGTCAAATTCCTCATCGCATGGAGATGGATCGCCTGATCGAGGTAGCGCATGAGAGGATCTACATCGCTCCGGAGGTGATTGAGATTGAGACCGCAGGTTTTCAAGTGATCAGTGAGTTGCTGGAGCGATTCATCCCTATCATTGACGATGTAGCAGAGCATGGTAAGGGTGCCAGCCCGCGCAGTCAGATGATGATTCGTCTGATTCCCGACCAGTTCATCGGCCCACAGGGTTCACCAGCAGAAGATGACTACACCCGGCTGTTACGTCTGACTGATTTTGTTTCCGGTATGACCGACTCCTATGCAGTATCGCTCTACAAAAAGGTTACCGGCATATCGCTCCCAGGCTGATTATCTATAAACAGGTGACAGGTTATTGGAATTCAGCAAAATGGCGAGTCACTTCTCCATTAGGGTGGGGGCGGATACCCAATAAACTGGCTTAACTTGTGCTTTATTATCTAATTAAAACAATAAGTAATGATTGAATCTTCATTTAATGAAGTAAAGAATCCACGTTCTTAGAACGTGGATTCTTTACTTGTGCTGGCAGATGATGTCAAAGACGGTGTAGCACTTAGGCAGGTTTCTAATCATTTGTGTACGCCCAGCATGGGTATGAACTAATGAGGTGAAAGTCCTCTGTAGGAAGGTCACCATCCTTAGCGATTTCAAGCTATTAGATG
>JAHXHU010000227.1 GCA_025656375.1 Candidatus Thiodiazotropha sp. (ex Ustalcina ferruginea)
CAGGGGGACCCAGATTCCATCCAGTCCACCATTTTGAAACCACTCCAGGCTGAACTGGAAGGGCTCCACCTCAGCTGGTGAGCCCGTTATCCAAGTTCCGACCCAGTAGGCAAAGAAGAACAATGGTGGGATAGTGATAGGATTGGAAATCCACACAAGGCATACAGAAAGGGGCAGGTTGACTCGAAAAAATATAGCGGCGGCTGCAGCGAAAACCATCTGGAAAGGAAGTGGTATAAAAGCCATAAACAGGCCGACTGCGAAGGCACCGGATGCTGAGTGTCGATTTAAATGCCACAGATTTGCATCATGCAACAGCGCCCCAAAGACTTGTAAATGTTTATGATTGCGCACCTTATCCTGATGGGGTAATAGGCTTTTGATGAGTCTTTTAGGCATCAGTCAGGTGAGTAGTCTCTAATTGTTAAGTCGCCAACTAGCGCTTTATTGAAGCATGTTTAAGCATAGTACAACAAGGATTAAACGGAGTAGTACTTAATGAAATACTGAGCAAGTCATGGACAGCCGTCTTGCGACCAGACACATTCACCTTGCAAAGATTTTTTTATTCTGAGCTTCCGAAATGAAAAGGAATTGATGAAGACAGGGACTTGTCATGAATGGGATTCTTATCTGTTTTGTTATTGGTGCAACGCTCTTTCATTTTTTTAGAGATTTGCCGGGACTCGGGTGGCTGACGCTTTTGGTGCCAATGATTATCCTCTGGCGATATCAATGGTCTCGTCCCTTGAGTGCACTCCTGGCTGGTGCAGGATGGAGTCTCCTGTTCGCTACCTATATGCTTCAGCAGCAACTGCCGGCTGACATGGAACGCGAAGATTTCGTGCTGAAAGGGGTTGTCGAATCGCTACCAGCCCGACAGGGCAGGTTGAGCCGTTTCAAGGTGCGGGTAAATGAACTGCTTGATGCCAGAGGGATACCGCTGGACCTGTCGCATCTGCAAATTAGTTGGTTTGGTGCCAAGGAAACCGTCCGGGTTGGGGATACCTGGCAGTTAAAAGTGAGGCTGAAACGACCCAGGGGAATGCAGAATCCGGCTGGATTCGATTATGAGCGCTGGTTGTTTAGCCAGGGAGTACAAGCCAAAGGGTATGTCAGAGCATGGTCTGGCAATCGGGTTCTGAGTACAGAGCCAGGTACTGCCTGGATGGACCGACTGCGTCAAACCATTGCCAGGTTGATCGATCAGCATACCGCACAACCAGTAGCGGCTGCCTTGCTGAAGGCATTGTCAGTAGGCGATAAACGGGGTATCGGACCTGCCGAGTGGCGGGTCTTTTCTTTAACCGGTACCAATCATCTGATTGCGATATCCGGACTGCATGTGGGCATTGTGGCTGGATGGTTGCTGTTACTGGGTCAATGGGGCTGGTGTCGCAGTGAACGACTCACCCTCAAATTACCAGCGTTAAAAGCCGGGGCATTCATGGCACTGATTGGCGCGTTGATCTACGCAGGGCTTGCCGGTTTTTCCCTGCCGACACAACGAGCACTACTCATGCTGCTGACAACTCTGGGAAGTATTGTCCTTGGACGTCGAATTCAACCTGCCAGAAGTCTGGTGTTAGCGCTGTTTCTGGTTGTGCTACTGGACCCTGTCGCCACACTGTCAGCCGGATTTTGGCTCTCTTTTGGGGCAGTAGCAGTCATTATGTGGAGTGTAGGTGGGCGCATAATGCCCTGGCAGGGATGGCGGCAAGGGGTACGAGTGCAATGGTTCGTTACGCTTGGCTTGTTGCCGATACTGCTACTGTTTTTCGGTCGGGCGTCGCTGTTGTCCCCTGTGGTTAACTTGATTATGGTGCCTTGGTTTACCCTGGTATTGGTGCCGTTGGTATTGGCTGGCCTTCCTTTACTGTTGATACCGGCTGCGGCTGGTTGGTGGTTTTGGTTGCTGGGCCTGATTAGTGGATATACCTATCAGTTTTTGGTTTGGTTTTCCTCTTTACCCTTTGCTTTGATGGAATTGCCCGACGTCACCAACTGGCTGTGGGGGGCAGCTATCGTAGGGAGTCTGCTATGGATGATGCCCGGTGGCATGCCTGGACGCGCATTGGGTGTTTGGTTGTTTGTACCGATATTTCTTTCGCCTCCAGAGCGTCCGCATGAGGGTGATTTATGGTTCACGCTGTTGGATGTAGGTCAAGGGCTGGCCTGTGTGATTGAAACCAGCGACCATCTATTGATCTACGATACCGGGCCTGCCAATGACTCAGGATTCAGTACCGCCGAAACGGTGCTGCTTCCCTTCCTTCGCGCTCAAGGCTACGATAAAATCGATCGTTTGTTGCTCAGTAATGGTGATAGGGATCATGCCGGTGGCTATAGCTGGCTGAAAGAAGCACTCCCTATTGGGGATGTTCTGGCTGGAGAGCCTGAGCGCGCTCAGTATGCAGATGCCTGCCTTGCCGGCGAGAGCTGGAGCTGGGACGGTGTGACATTCAAACTACTGCATCCACAGGTGAAAGATAGCTTTCAGCGATCCAATGATCAATCCTGTGTTCTTCTGATTACCCTGGGTGATTGGCGCATACTGTTACCGGGAGATATAGAGAAGGCAGGTGAAAAGCACTTACTGGAGCGTTATCCAGATGCGCTGAAATCACAGATTCTTGTTGCGCCACACCATGGCTCTGCCACATCATCTACAGCACCGTTCGTGACTGCAATCGACCCTGAGTGGGTGCTATTCTCTACCGGCTATAAAAATAGCTACGGCTTTCCAAAAGATGAAGTGGTTCAGCGTTGGCAGGCTGGGGGTGCGGTTATACTGAATACAGCTGAAACAGGTGCCATTCAGCTCCGTCTGTCACCCTACCAGACTGAGCTTAAGCCTCGTCTCTATCGTGAACTCAATAAGCGTTATTGGAGTGATCGGAATAACGAGAAGTAAACTGGGGGGTGAGAAATGAGAATGACGACTCACTGAGATACCAATTTGAAACCGTTACTTTCAGTGAGATGCTTGCATAAAGTATGATTGCCGCACGGGAATATTTCTACACTCATGAATAAAGGACGCATATAAGGTGTTTGAACTGGTAAAGTCTGGCGGATGGCTCATGTTGCCCATCATCGCCTGCTCCATTGTTGCCCTGGGGATAGTCTTTGAGAGGCTCTGGTCGCTACAGCGAAAAAAGGTTATGCCTGACTACCTCATGAGGCAGATCCTGCAACTGCACCGAGATAAGAAGCTGGATCTGGCTGATCTTAACAAGTTGAGAACCAGCTCACCGCTGGGTAGAATTTTGGCGGCAGGGCTGATCAACAGAGATCACAACAAAGAGGTAATGAAGGAAGCGATCGAAGAGGTTGGTCGCCAAGTGGTCCATGAGCTTGAACGCTATCTCAATACCTTGGGTACCGTCGCATCGATCTCTCCATTGCTTGGGCTTCTGGGTACCGTTATCGGTATGATCAAAGTCTTCAGTGTCATTGTAACGGCCGGAGTCGGCGATCCCGGTGTGCTGGCCGGCGGTATTTCGGAAGCACTGATTACCACAGCAGCAGGACTCTCCGTAGCCATACCAAGTCTGATGTTTCATCGCTATTTCAGTGGCCTGATAGACAGACTGGTGATGGGGATGGAAGAGCAGGCACTGAAGCTCGTCGAAGTCATTCATGGAGAAAGAGAGTTGAGATGAATCTCCGGCCGAATCCACGTAAATCACCCGAAGTGGATATTACACCGCTTATCGATGTGGTCTTTCTACTGTTGATTTTTTTTATGGTCTCCACCACTTTCGAGCGGGAGAGTCAGATCATGATCGAATTGCCAGAAGCCACCGGTGAAGAGATCGAGCCTGAAAAACATAAGCTGGATATCACTATCAATATATCAGGTACTTTTTTCGTTAATCAGCTTGAGGTTGTTAATACAGAGATAGATACCCTAAAACAGGCAATCAGCAATGCAGTGGGTGATAAGAGAGATTTACCTGTTGTTATCAATGCGGATGCTCGAACACCCCATCAATCTGTGATGACGGCAATGGATGCGGCAAGCCAGTTAGGATTAACGAAGATGACTTTCTCTGCGCATCGTCCAGTGGCTGAGTGAGGGCTTTTTCCATTTGAAGTCGATCGAAGCATCCTGGAATGGTTGGCATTTATTGACCCTGTTACTGTTACCCCTGTCGGGTCTGTTCTGTCTGCTGAGCGCAATCCGCCGTCTGTTCTATCGTATCGGCTGGTTGCAGGTGCGAACACTTGATGTGCCTGTCATCGTTGTTGGTAATATCTCTGTGGGTGGCACTGGAAAGACACCTCTGGTTATCTGGCTGGTCAACAGGCTGGTGGATTGGGGTTTCAAGCCCGGCATTATAACCCGGGGGTACGGCGGAAAATCTGACCACTGGCCATGTGAAGTGACGACGGAGAGTCTGGCGGAAGAGGTGGGTGATGAGGCGATCTTACTCAAACGTCGTACCGGCTGCCCTGTTTATGCTGGCGCTGATCGGTCGGCAGTTGCAGCACAACTGTTATCTGAACATGCGTGTAATATCATCATCTCCGACGATGGCTTGCAGCATTACGGGCTTAATAGGGAGTTGGAGATTGCAGTAGTAGATGGTGTAAGGCGTTTTGGGAACGGTCTCTGTCTACCGGCTGGGCCACTGCGTGAAACCCCCAGGCGCCTTGCTAAAGTCGATCTGGTCATCATCAATGGAAAACCAAAACAGGGAGAGCACAGCATGCATGTGACGGGTGTTGATGCACACTCTCTGGATGGTCGAAGCGAGTCTAGAAAGCTAACAACTTTTAGTGATGCAAAGGTGCATGCAATTGCCGGTATTGGTTATCCAGAACGTTTTTTTTCCATGTTAGAAGCCAACGGCAACGGACTAAAGCTGGAACGACATGCTTTTCCTGATCATTACCGCTACTCAACGAGTGATTTAATCGCTTTTTCATCTCAGATTGTTCTCATGACCGAGAAAGATGCGGTAAAGTGCGAATTGTTTGCACAACCCGGCCATTGGTACGTGCCTGCCACAGCTGTAGTAGATGCCGGATTTGAACGACAACTTATGGCACTCACTAAAAGGCTGACTGATGGACAGAAAACTGCTTGATATTCTGGTTTGCCCTCTCTGCAAGGGGAAGCTCAATTATATGAAAAAAGAGAGTGAACTCATTTGCCGGGTTGACCGTCTGGCCTTTCCCATTCGCGATGATATACCCGTGATGCTCGAGGAAGAGGCCAGAAAACTTGCTGCGGATGAAGAGATTACAGAAGGCAAGCGCTGATGCAATTCAAAGTGGTCATACCTGCCCGTTACGCATCTGTGCGTCTCCCTGGGAAACCTCTATTGGAGTTGGCTGGAAAGCCTATGATACAGCATGTCTTCGAGCGCGCTGTTGAGAGTGGCGCCACTGAAGTCGTGGTTGCCACCGACAGTCAGCAGGTTGCAGATGCCTGTCGTCTATTTTCAGCCGATGTCTGCATGACATCCGATCAGCATCGTAGTGGCTCTGACAGAATCGCCGAAGTGGTTTCAATCAGAGACTGGGATGAGGATGAGATCATAGTCAATCTACAAGGAGATGAACCCTGTATGCCGGCAGAACTGCTCAGCCAGGTTGCTGAGGATATGAACAGGCATGAGATTGCTGCAGTCACAACCCTTGCGGTAAAAATAACCGAACGCACAACCCTTTTCGACCCCCATGTGGTTAAAGTGGTGACTGATGCACAAGGTTATGCACTCTATTTCAGTCGGGCGCCCATCCCCTGGCATCGGGATGAGTTCATCAGTGCTGATACACCGCTTCCCAGTGACACAGGTTTTTCCCAGCATATAGGACTCTACGCCTATCGGGCAGGGTATTTGTCCCGTTTCGTGGCGTGGGATCATGCCCCTATAGAGCGAGCAGAATCGTTAGAACAACTAAGGGTTTTATGGCATGGCGGTAAGATTCATGTCAGCCATGCACAGATGGAGCCTGGCCACGGGGTTGATACACGTGATGATTTGCAAAGAGTATCCGAACTGCTTGGCTAGCTGATAACTGAAAAAAACAACTAAGGGAACACCACCTAAATTCATACTGATAGCCAGTGACATGAACAGCATTTCCTTCTCTGTTTGTCAAGGGGATCCATTAGTTGGAAGAATGTTGGATTGTAAACTATCCCGACACATTCGCATTGAATCAGGGTATATCACCCATTTATTTTAGGAATTAATCGTATAAATGTCGGAATTTCTTACACTGAGGAATTGCATGTAATTATAATATACATTATAAAAATAGCTTAACTATATATTAAATATCATAAATATCATTAATGGCATGAACGATGCTTATAAGTGCAGTAATAAATTAAAAATGTGAACTGAGTTACATATTTTCTGAAGTTTTTTCATTTGTAAATCATCGTTGAGTTTTTTGGTTCCACATAGTTCAGGGACAGTGTTGATGACATTGGTTAAAGGTAAAGCGAATAAACTGAATATAACGGGTCAATCCTTGTTAACGCTACCTGCTTCTTCAATCTCGCCAAATGCCAAACCATCCAATAAGTCAATCTCTTTGAAAGACAGGATGCCTTTAATGAATCCTCAAGTCTCCACCGATTTCACCGATCTTATTGGGCATGAGCAGTTTCCTTCACAGAGGATGAACTCTGAAGAGCAGGAGAAGAAGAGGATCTCACGGGAACTACATGACGGATTAGGTCAGCTGTTGACTACAATGGGTTTGCATGTACAGCATTGTCTGGATGGTAGTTCTGGCGAGGTTCCATTATCAGGAAATCACAGGGAGTCTCTTGAAGCGCTCTCTTCCATGGTTAAACAGGCGATCACTGAAGTAAGAACAATTTGCAGCGCCATCCGTCCTGCTATTTTGGATGACCTAGGGGTACTGGCGGCTGTCTCATGGCAGTGTCGCCAGATATCAAGAATCTGTTCCAAGGTGGATGTCGTTACCGATTTTGATATTGATGAATCCCAAATACCTGAAGCGCATAAGACTGTCATCTATCGGATTGTTCAGGAGTCGCTGAACAATGCTGTGAAATATTCCCAGGCAAATGTGATTCGGGTTTCCATGGTCCACTCTCAGGATGCTATCCACCTTACAATTTTGGATAATGGTATCGGTTTCGACCTTGCTGATATTAAGGATAAGTTAGGATTGGGCTTGATGAGTATGCGTGAACGGGCCGAGTCAGTAAACGGCAAAATGGATATGCATGCAGGTGTTGATCAGGGTGTAGAGATTCACGTTGTTTTTCCCGTGCAAAAGGTTGCACTCAACGGTTAATAATCCCCTTCTCCAACGCATAGGTCGTTAGTGCCGAAACACTGTGTAGATCAAGCTTCTTCATCAGATTGGCGCGGTGTTTTTCCACCGTTTTTACACTGATACAGAGATATTCCGCCATACTCTTATTGGTGTGCCCCTCAGCAATTAACTTAAGAATTTGCCGCTCTCTTTGAGTAACCGTATCCCAACGGGTAACAGGTTCTTGGTTGACATTGTTCGTATTCAGATAACTGTTGACTACTTTTTCAGTGATTTCCGCACTCAAGTAGGTCTTTCCATTCAAGACCCGTTCGGCGGCAGTCATCAATTCATTATGGGTTGCATCCTTCAACACATAGCCGTTAGCTCCAGCTTTAAGGCTGGCAAGTACATACTCTTCCTCGTTGTGTACCGTTAGAACCAGTGTCTTGACATTGGGCGTGCGCTCTTTGATTTCACGTATCGCATCCATACCGTTCAATCCAGGCATACTCAAGTCCATGATAACCAGGTCGGGTTTAAGATCGATGACACGACGAATAGCTTCGCGACCATTGTCAGCCTCACCAATCACTTCAAACTGCGGATTAGAGGTCAACAATGCCTTGAGCCCTGCGCGTAAAATATTGTGATCTTCTGCGATGATGATTTTCTTCTTGTCCACGTCCATTGCCATCCGAATATTGTGTTAGATCTTAGTTGTTTCTTTTCTAAGATTAGGATCGATTTATGTATATCTATAACCAGCTAAGTTTAGATATGAATGGGCGCTATGCAAACCATGAATTATTATTATTGACAGTCTTGTTTTTGCTTGTAGGGCACAATGACACAAATTCAATCTTGAATAAACCCCCCTAAATTTTCGTGTGTGCCACACTACTGCGATTTATAATGATTGGCTAATCGCACACCCACTGACAAAGTGATTTTATCGGGTGATTATTTTACCTGATTTTTGTCATTGGATACTGTCAATTTTGTAGAAAAATCACTCGATTATCGAATAAAAAACCCGACTCTAAATCCTATCTGCCAGCCCTACCTTTAGTGGTAGGGTTTTTACTCCCGCCTAAATACTCAATTTACTCGTTCCCGGGTAGGAAACTTGATGGGTAAATAGCGTAGTAACACGCAAAGACTCCCTATATAGAGAAACGTAAACTTTGCTCAAGCACTGGTGAAGGGGCTGGTGTGTCTGGATAGCTTGGCATTCAAGCCCAGTAAAGTTTGTTGACCAATTAGGGTCTGGAGAAAAACCATGATAAACGAGGGTAATCCCCCCAAAAAATAACGGGGTTCAAAAGTAGAATTTTCCAATTATGATTACGAAAAGGAGAATCTACAATGAAGAAGTCCCG